>JAEUQD010000322.1 GCA_016789925.1 Bryobacterales bacterium
GATCTCGGCCGGCAAGGTATACACGCTGGGCCAGCGCGACGACACTCAGTATGTGATGGCCTTCGAAGAGGCCACGGGCAAAAAGCTGTGGGAGGTGGCCAACGGCAAGGCCTACCGGGAGCGCCGGGGCGACGGCCCGCGCAGCGTTCCCACCGTCGAAGGGAACCAGCTCTGGGCGTTTTCCGCCGATGGCACGCTCGCGTGCCTCAATTCGCAGACGGGAAAGAAGATCTGGAGTCTCAACGTCACCGAGAAGTTCGGCGCATCGGTGCCCCATTGGGGTTATAGCGAATCGCCGCTGATTGACGGCGACAGGCTGATTCTGGTGGCTGGCGGTCCGGGAGCTTCGGTCGTGGCGCTGAACAAGAACACCGGCGCCGTCGTTTGGAAATCCCAGAGCGAAGAAGCGGCGTACTCCTCGGCGATTCTCGCCCAGGTCGGCGCCGTGAAGCAGGTGATCGTATTTACGTCTTCCTCGGTGCTCGGGGTGCGGGCGGACAACGGCGAGCGTCTCTGGCGGTATGACAAAGTGGCCAACCGCACCGCGAATGTCGCGACCCCGATCTTCCACAACAACCACGTGTTCGTGTCCTCGGACTACGGCACCGGGTGCGCCCTGCTCAAGCTGACGCCGAACGGCGGAGCACAAGAGGTGTATTTCAACACCGACATGAAAAACCATCACGCCACGTCGGTGCTGGTGGGTGACCTCCTCTACGGCTTTTCTTCGTCCATTCTCACCGCCATGAAGTTCCAGACGGGCGAGGTGGCGTGGCGTGACCGGAGCGTCGGCAAAGGGTCGCTCACGTTTGCTGACGGGTTACTCTTCCTGCTGAGCGAGGGGGGCGTGGTCGGCCTGGCGGAAGCCGACCCAACCGGGTATAAGGAACTCGCGCGCTTCACCCTGCCGAACCGCAGCGAACGCCCTACCTGGGCACATCCTGTGGTGTCGAACGGAAGGCTCTACCTGCGGGATCAGGACAACCTGTACAGCTACGAAGTCAAACCGAAATAGCGTACGAGAAACGCGAAAAGGGCGGCAAAACCTAGTAATCAGTTTGGTTTCGTGTAGACGCCATCATGTGCGCTATCTATATGCGCGACGCGTTTTGAGCGTAACTGTCCGGTCGTGCGCGGAACCAATTTCACGGCTGATTTACTTGGCCTTGCCGCCCTCTCTCTTGTACGGCTCTATATCGTTTCAACCTCCAGCCCAAATATGCCTCCAGACTGAACGAAAGTCAATAGCCAAATGGTGTGTTTTCAGTGCTTTTTTTCTGAAATCAACCTTTCTATACGCACATCAAAAAAAGTAATGGGTGGACCTGCTTGCATTTGCCTCGCTTCTACGCTACCCTAGGGTCTATCAGTAGTTCATGCCCGGTCTTATCGTAATTCTCGTCATCGTACGCGGCCCCGCTTAGGGCCTGCGAAAACCAGTTCGCAGGGCCATCGGGCGGGGATTGCACTCCACACCCGGTGGCCCTTTCGTTTATCACTACTTACTTTTTGAGGTTGCCCGATTATGTCGAACCTGATGAGCGGTGCCAAGATGCTCCTGGAATGCCTGGTCCGGGAGAATGTCGAGTGTATCTTCGGCTACCCCGGCGGCGTCACGCTCCCGCTGTATGACGCCATGTACGACCACCCGATTCGCCACGTGCTCGTACGCCACGAAGAGAATGCCGCGTTTGCCGCCCAGGGCTATGCGCGGTCCACCGGTCGCGTAGGCGTTTGTTGCGCCACCTCCGGCCCCGGCGCGACCAACCTGACCACCGGACTGGTTGACGCCCTGCTCGACTCCATCCCGATCGTCGCCCTCACCGGACAGGTCACCTCCAAGCTCATCGGGAGCGACGCCTTCCAGGAAGCCGACACGTTTGGCATCACGCGCTCCTGCACCAAGCACAATTTCCTGGTCAAGAACCTGGCGGACCTGCCCCAGATCATTCACGAAGCCTTCTACATCGCCGCTACGGGACGACCGGGGCCAGTCCTGGTAGACATCCCGAAAGACATCTTCCAGGGCCACGCCCAGTATTCACCCGTGGGTGCGATTCACCTGCCGGGATACAAGATTCACACCGACGGCCACGCCGGGCAGATCCGCCGCGCCGCCCAGATGATGTGGGAAAGCAGGAAGCCCATGGTGTATGCCGGCGGCGGCATCATCCACGGGGCGGCGCACGAGGAGCTACGCGAACTCGTCGAACTATTGGATGCGCCCACCGTCTGCACGTTGATGGGCTTGGGCGGGCTGCCGTCGGATCACCCCAATTTCATCTCGATGCCCGGCATGCACGGTTCCTATGCCGCGAATATGGGTATCACGGAAGCCGACCTGCTGATTGCCTTGGGCGTCCGCTTCGACGACCGGGTGACCGGCCGCCTGGCCGCCTTTGCGCCCCACGCCAAGGTGATCCACGTGGACATCGACCCGGCCGAAATCGGCAAGAACCGGAATGCGGATCTGCCCATCGTCGGCGATGTGAAGAAGGTCCTCTCCAAGGTCAACAAGATCGTCGCCGAACTCGCGCCGCAGGCCAAACCGGCGGTGGCCGCCGACCGTGCCGCATGGTGGCAGCGTATTCGCGAGTGGAAGGCGGAGCATCCGCTCGCCGCTGAGTACTCGACCACGGAAATCAAACCCCAGCATTTGATGAAGGAAATCGACCGCATCTCCGGCGGCAAGGCGATCGTTTGCTCCGACGTCGGCCAGCACCAGATGTGGTCCGCCCAATTCATCCGCTTCAACGAGCCCCGCCTCTGGCTCAACTCCGGCGGCCTCGGGTCCATGGGCTTCGGCATGCCTTCCGCCATCGGCGCGCAGTTTGCCCGGCCCGACAAGCTCGTCTTCGCCATCATGGGCGACGGCGGCTTCCAGATGTCGGTTCCGGAGTTGGCTACCATCGCCTCCTACGGACTCCCGGTGAAGCTGATTGTGATGAACAACGGCTACCTCGGCATGGTGCGGCAGTGGCAGGAACTGTTCTACAACAACCGCCTGAACGCCGTGACGCTCGACTGTTTCCCGGACGCCGAAAAGCTCGCTGGCGCTTACGGATTCAAGGGCCGCACCATCGAATCGCCGGCCGATCTGACGCCCGCGCTGGAAGAAGCGGTCCGCGAGCCCGGCCCTTATCTGCTGAACATCAAGGTCAGCCCCTACGAAAACGTCTACCCCATGGTTCCCGCCGGCGGCGCCATCAACGAGATGGTGCTGGCGCCCCCCAAGCCGGTGGCGGTGTAGCCCACGAGCCGAGGATCACCCA
>JAEUQD010000330.1 GCA_016789925.1 Bryobacterales bacterium
CCGCCTTCTACGGTCCCAAAATCGACGTCAAACTCGTCGACGCCATCGGCCGGAAGTGGCAGCTTTCCACTGTCCAGTTCGACTTCACGCTGCCCCGCCGCTTTGAACTCGAGTACATCGCCGAGGATGGCAAGGCGCACCAGCCGCTGATGTGCCACCGCGCGCTCTACGGTTCGGTCGAGCGTTTCTTCGGCATTCTCGTCGAGCACTATGCCGGCGCATTCCCCGTCTGGCTCGCACCTGTTCAGGCTGTCGTGCTCCCGATCGCCGACCGGCACTTCGACTACGCCCGCAAGGTGGAACAGCGCCTGGCCGCCGAAGGCTTCCGCGTCGAAGTGGACGACTCGAAAGAGAAGGTCAACAACAAGATCCGCATCGCCCAGAACCAGAAAGTTCCCTACATGCTCGTCGTGGGCGACCGCGAAGCCGAACAGGGTACTGTCTCGGTTCGCAATCGCCGCCACGCCGACCAGGGCGCCAAGTCACTCGACGAATTTGTCGCTACCCTGCGCCAGTTGGTCGACAGCAAAAAGCCCATCGAATAGGCATGCTCGGTTGGCTCCTGGCCGCGCTTGTCACGGGCAGCGTGGTTTACTGTTGCCTCGTCATCATCGGCGCGCGCCGCTATCGGTCTGTCCGGCCCCGCCCGCTGCTCAATGCTGAGCCCATATCTATCCTCAAACCCCTGGCCGGCCTCGACCTCGGCCTGGAAAGCAATCTGCGCACATTCTTTGAACAGCGCTATGAGGGTGAATTTGAGATCCTGTTCGCACTACGCGACCCGTCAGACCCGGCAGCCGGCGTAGTCAGCCGCTTGCAAGCCGAGTACCCGCATGTTCCGTCCCGCTTGATCGTCACGGGCGAGCCGCCCTACCCCAATGCCAAAGTCTGGTCGCTCCACCAGATGACTCTGGCCGCCCGCTACCCGCTGCTCGCCATGAGCGATTCCGACATCCGCGTCACGCCCGACTTTCTGTCGACGGTCGCAGCCGAGTTCCAGGACCCGGCTCTGCACCTCGCCACCTGCCCGTACCGCGCCGTGCCCGGTCCAGCCTTCTTTTCGCAGTTCGAAGCCATCGGCATGAACACCGAATTCCTGTCAGGCATCCTCGCCGCGCGCCTGCTCGAAGGGATGAAGTTCGCTGTGGGACCCACGATCGTTGCCCGCAAGTCCGCACTGGAGGCGATCGGCGGTTGGGACCGCGTGAAGGACTATCTCGCCGAAGACTTTGTCCTGGGCCAGTTTGCCGACCAGGCCGGTTGTGGCGTGGCTTTGTCGTCCTACGTGATTGAACATCACATCGGCGCTGCTCCCTGGCGCGCCAACTTCGCCCATCGCCTTCGGTGGTGCCGCTCCACCCGCCGTTCGCGTCCCGCCGGCTATGTCGGCCAGTTGTTTACGAACCCCACTCCCCTACTTCTTCTGCTGCTTTGGGCCGCTCCTGCGTGGTGGCCATTGTGTGCGCTGGCCGCTGCCGCCCGTGCGGCGATGGCCTGGGAAGTGTCGCAACGCACCCTGAACGACCCGCTCTGCCGCCGCCGGCCGTTCCTGATCCCGTTGGAAGACCTGTTGAGCTTCGCCTTCTGGTGCGCCGGGTTCTTTGGCAACACCATCGTCTGGCGAGGACGCCGCTACTACCTCCTCCGCGACGGCCGCTTCCGCCTTCTGCCATCCTAAAGAGAAATACTGCATGAAAAAGTGTTGGTTCCTTTTCCTGGTCGCCGTGTGCCTCCCCGCGCAACCCCCCGAGCCGCGGAAGGAAACCGTCGTCGTCACCGGAACCTACGAACCCATCGACCTCGAAGAAACCGACCGGCCCGTTCGCCGCGAACCTGTCCGCGGTGACGCCTCTATCCTGGCCAACTCCCCCATCGACTTCCTCAATCGCGACGCATCGGTCGATTTGCGCCAGCGCGGTCCGCACAACGTCCAGACCGACATCTCGGTCCGCGGCTCCACCTTTGGCCAGACCCTCGTTCTACTCAACGGTATGCGCCTCAACGACGCGCAAAGCGGCCATCACAATGCCAACCTGCCGGTGCCTGTCGAAGCCGTTGAGCGCATCGAAATTCTCAAGGGCTCGGGTTCGACCCTCTATGGCGCGGACGCGGTTGGCGGCGTAGTCCACTTCCTGGCCCGTCCCCCGGAGTCCTCTGAGGTGCGCCTACGCACCGGATTCGGGTCGTTCGGAACGAACCAGCAGCGCGTTTCCGCGGCCTACGCGCGCACCGGCTTTTCGCAGCAACTCTCCGCCTATCGCGACTTCTCCACCGGCTTCATGCAGAACCGGGACTTCCGGAACTCGGCGGTGTCGTCGATGACCAACTTCAAGTCGCGCCTCGGCGTCACCGACATCCTGCTCTCTGCCGCCGACCGTCCCTTCGGGGCCGAGCAGTTCTACGGCAACTTCAATTCCTGGGAACGGACCAAGACGTGGTTCGCCTCTCTGCATCAGACCTTGGGCGAGCGCACTTCGCTCGGCTTCGCCTTCCGCCGCCACACCGACCTGTTCGTCCTCTATCGCGACCGGCCCCAGGTGTTCACCAACCGCCACGCCACAGAATCGTGGCAGCTCAGCTTTCGCCGCCGTGAACCGCTCTCACCCAACGCAGCCCTGCACTGGGGCGCGGAAGGCTTGCGCGACGCCATCGCCTCTACCAACCTCGGCAACCACAACCGCGCTCGCGGCGCGGCCTACGCCGCCCTGGATGTCCGCGCGTTGCG
The DNA here is from genome assembly GCA_016789925.1 of Bryobacterales bacterium. Classification (GTDB taxonomy): domain Bacteria; phylum Acidobacteriota; class Terriglobia; order Bryobacterales; family Bryobacteraceae; genus JADLDI01. Next base: position 2,726 of record JAEUQD010000330.1, read on the forward strand.
CCGCTTCTCGTTTTCCTTCGGCCTGCGCGATGAATTGATGCCATCGGCCAACCATCAAGTCCTGCCGACCGCGGCGGCCGGCTTATGGTTGAATTCG
>JAEUQD010000396.1 GCA_016789925.1 Bryobacterales bacterium
GGATACTCTTTCCCGTCGCGCTTGTAGCGGTTGGTTCTGCTGACAGTCTGGCCGTCCGCCGAGACCGTATCGTTCTTCAGCACGACCCACTCACCGTCCTTGGTATAGGTCGCGACAACGCTCTTCGGCGCGGGCCCGGGACTGTACTTGGATTTCGCGAGGTTTGCCTTCCATGTCCCCAGATACGGTTCCGCGGCGGACAAGGCGATGGCGGTAACGGCCAACATGACGATCGTTTTCAGCATGAGATTCCCTCTCTTGAGAACAGAGCCCCCGATTTCTTCGAGTTAGCTCCTGGATTGAGGAGAGCCTATCACACAACTGACAACCGAAGACGATAATAAACAAAAAATAACGATCAGTCTGGGCCGAGATAGCCTTCCAGCCGACGAGATCCATCCGAGCCCAAAGCACGTCATGGCCCTGAGTTTCGCAGAGCTTCGACGATCGACTTCGGAAAGTTCTCGTCGGCGAGCAGACGCATTTACGCGGGAATTGGATAGCCCTTGTACTCGTGGGCCAGGTAACTCGCGTAGGACAGACAAGCCAGTATGTCCTCACGCGTCAGCCCCGGGTAGCCGGCAATAATCTCGCTTTCGGACTGTCCGGAGGCCAGCAGTTCCAGAATAAACTCGACGGCAAGACGCGTCCCGCGAATCACTGGCTTACCAGCCAAGATTTCCGGGTCGACGACGATGCGCTCGGACAACGGCATATCCACAGTCTACCCTGCCCGTCTCGGTCACTGCGGCGGCGCCAGGCTCCTCTAAGTCCCTAACTCGTTCAGCATGCCGCCGAGAGTTGTAAACAAGTTCGAGCCGCCGGAGCCTTCCGGATCGGCTACTCCCGGCTGCGCAGCCTCGACGCTATCGTCGCTGGCGGGCGGTCCGGGCCAGATACTCTGAATCCGTCCAAACCCACCTTGCTCCAAGAGGTCTGAAACGACGTCGAAGGCGGAGGCGGGCGCGCCCAGGCGGACGAACTCTCCACTGAGCGGGAGGCCGGGTGCGGGCGCGGGCACGTTCAATTTCGCGGCCATCAGCGCGCGGCGGTAATTGCGGACCTTGGTCGAGTAGCCGTCGGTGATCTGCCGGTCGAAGGAGGCGATCGCCGCGCTGCCGTCGAACGTCATGCCGCGGCGGCGGAAGTGGGTTGCGCCCACCAGGCACCAGACGTCGTCGACGATAATCGACGTGGTCCGGATATAGGCGACGCGTCCCGGAAAGCCGACGGGATGGAACAGCAGCACACGGTCCTTGGCGACGGCCTGCAACTCGGTGAACGCTTCCATGCGGGCGTTGTAGTGCTGGCGGTGGAAGGTCCGGAAGTTCTCGGCGAAGTCTGAAAAGCGGGGCGTGCAGACGATGACCCGAAGATTGGGATGGGCAACCATCCGGTCTTTGAGCACCTTCACGAGGTCGACCTCAAACAGCGCAGGCGCGTTTGGATCGTCCGGACGGGCGGTCCGCGCAAACTGCGGCGATTCGATGTAGACGAGTTCGCGCGCTTCGGAGAAGGCGCGCAGGAGCGACCATTGCGCATCGCGGAAGCCATGCTTGGCGGCGAAGAACTCGCGGCGGATCTGTTTCTGAATCCGCGGCTCGTTATCGATGTTGATGGTGATGTTCGGAGGCGGCAGTCCCATAGCGGTAGCGGCATCCTGAATCATCTGGTTCACCGTGTTGCCGGGGGCGGGTGGATTCAAACTGCCGAGCCAGGGCGTCTCGCAACCGGCCGCGACACTCTCCAGTAAGACGCCGGTGCCCGTGTTGGCGGTATTGGCGGCGTCGGAAGGCTCGTTGAAGTTGTCGCCGCCGGTGGCGACGATCCATCCGGGATTGACGATCCCCTGCCCGGTAGGACGCGGAATGATCGAGTTGGTTCGGCGGATGGCGTGCAGCGCCAGATCGTAGGCAAGCGCGCCGGTCACACTCACGGCGGGCGCATGCACGTCCGGACCGGCGGGATTGCCTGGATTGCCGCTCTCATGCAACGCCGAGCGGGACTCGGCGGACCAGCGTGCGCCGGTGAGCGTCGCTTCCCAGAGCAATGTGCCGGCGGGCTGAACACCTCCGGGTCCGGTGGTTCCGGTGACAGCGACACTCTCCAGACGCGCCATCGTTGGCAGGCGCGCGGCCTGCCGCGGAGCCTCTTCGGCCATCAAGCTCACCACCAGATCGAGGAAGTTCGCGGGCGGGTTCTGCGGCGGCGCGATGGTCTTCGGGATTCCGAAGAGCGGCTGTTCGGCAACGCCCTGATTGGTGATGGGCAGAATGCCCATGATGTTGGCGGCAGGCGGTCCGAAGAAGGGATCGGCCGGGGCGGCGACCGGACCCGCGGCTACGTTTACCGACACCGCTCCGGTCAACCGGCGTCGGCCCAGGCGCGGCGCCACAACGATGTCCATGGTCAGCACCGCGGGGTTCGGCTTGGGCTGGACACCCTGGAGGTTGAACGGATTCCGCAGAAGTACCTGCGTGGGCGCATTGCCGTTGACGATGTTTGCGCCGCCATCGCCGCGCACGAACGAGGGCTCCTGCGCATTGATCGACGAGATCTCGATGAAGCGCTGCGGGAAGATGCGAATGTGCGCGCCATCGGGCGCGGCGCCGCCCGCGATCGTCACGACAACGTCGTTGCCGGCGGTGAACGCGGCCGTCACATTGACCGCAGACAAGGCGACCGGGGGATTCGGGAAAGCGGCGTTGGTGTTCACGCCGGGGAATGCCGGCCAGTGCGCATTGGGTCCGGGTGCGTTCGGGGTGATCAGCGCCTGGTCGATGAATGGCGACACCGCGAGAATCATGTTCTGCTGGGGCCGCAGCAGGATTCGCGTCGACTCGCCCATGGTGTCCGGACCGTCGGCCATATAGTCGATGTCCACCTGGTCGCGAACCAATGGAAGCAGATCGGCGGGAATGCGCCCGTCGTCGGCGCGCACGCCCAGTACCGCATTGCTGGTGCGATTGCCCAAGAGATACCAGGCAGTATCCACCACCATCACGCGATAGAACTGGCGGGCGATCGTGCCGTTGGCCAGCGCTGGCGGGAACAGGGGCGTCGAGCCCATCGTGCCGTTGGTTGCCCACCCCCAGCGCAGCGGTGTCGGCGTGGCATTCGCGGCGATGCGGTTATTGGCGGCCAGCGTGATCACGTCCGTCGTAATCTGGCCCGTCGAAGCCCCGCCGTTGTCCGTCGTGATCAACTGCGCGCCGGGAGAAGCAATGCGGACCGGGTTGCCATGCGGGTCGATGAAGTGGACGCGCACGGCCGCGGCGGCAAGCCCCGCAATCGACTGTACGCCACCCGGCCCGTTGGCGGCCGCGGCGATGCCCGGCGGCACCAGTCCGGCCAACGCTGTCTGCAGGTCCGCAAACAGCCCCGCGACGTAGAGCGGGTCGATGATCAGGCCACGATGATCGTGGAACGAGATCGCCCCACTGACGCCGTCCAACTGCTCGTCGGGGCGGTACCAGCGGATGGCGCGAAACCCTTCCGCGCCGCGCACAATCATCGCCACGGGGATGGGCAGGATGAGCGGCTGGCCAACTTGCGGATAGCGCGCCGCGCAGATGGTTCGGAGCCGCAGGATCGCCTGGGGATGGAACCGGAAGATGGTGCAGTTCGCATTTACGGGCGAGCCATCGGCCTCGTAGAATTCGCTGGAGCGTTGCGCGGGCGTCAACCGGAGAATCACGCGATCGCCGGCGCTGAAGCTCTGCTTGGCCGTCCCCAAAGCCCCGCGCACGACGGTCAGCGTGTCGCCATTTCGCTGGGTGCACTCGACCACTTCGAGCTTGCTGCCCGATGAGTTGGTGACGTTCAGCAGAACTCGCCCGGGCAGCACCGGAGACGGGAAGTTGGCGCCACCGCCGCCGGTGAGGGTTAGCGAAAGATCGTTCGCACCGATGCCGGACGCGAGCGTGGAGGAGGCCTCGCGAAATCCGTTTTCACGGACCCCGAGAAAGGGCGCGCGCACGAGGCCGGCAATCGTGAGTGTCATCTGGGCGGCGTTGTAGTCGCCGGCGTTGGGGGTGACATCGGCCCAGCGCGTATTCAACGCAACCGTGGTGAGTCCAAGGGCCGCCAAACCGTTGTTTTGCAGGCTCTGTTGAACCTGGTTGGGGGTGAGAGTGGTGATCTGTATGGGGACCATGGCATCAACTCGGCTGCTGAATATGTTCGGCGACGCGGCCGTCCGGGGACGTCAGCCGCACAATGATCTGTGTGAAGGGCACGCGGACGAACGCGTAGTATTTGAAGGCCGGTCCCGCGCCCGGCATGCGCCGGACACGCAGCGGATCGTTACCTGGCGGGACAGGACCGGGCTCGTCGAGCGGAACGTCGGCGAGCGACATCTCGACGGTGATGGGCGGCTGCGGAATCAATGGTCCGTTCGGGAACAACCGCCGCGGCGGGCGGTTCACGCGGACGCGCAACGTGTAGGGACCAATGTCGATAGGCGTGTCGCTGGACCAGCCGAGGGTGTTGCCGGGCGGATTCAGGCTCGGCTTCAAGACGAAATCGGTCAACACCGGGTCGGGCAGGATGTGTCCGGATTTGATGGTCGCGAGCGACTCGGTAGTGCGGCCGAGCGGATCGGTGATGCGCACCGTCAGTTGTACGGCATCGTTCAAATCCGCGCGCCGCACAATGGCGCGGTATTGGGCGGGCTTGGTTGCGTCGATGCGCCACGCGCCGCTGCCCGCGCCCGGTTGCGTAAGGCCCAGCTTGTTCAGATCGCCTTCGAAGGCGATCAAGGGCGTCTCATCCGGAGGCGCGCCGATTCGCTTCGCGTTGATCGAGATCTTGTGAGTGCCCAGCGGCGATTTCTTGAGCGTAGCCGTGCTCGTCCACTTGACGAGAACATCACCCGGCCCACCACCCGGCCATTCCAGGGTGAGCGGCGAAAGGTCAGGCGGAGTGGACGGTGGAACCACCACCCACGCGGCTGTGCTCGCCGGCGACCGGGCCGCCAGCGTGCCGCGCAAGGGGTCGGCTTGCGACCACACGGTGGCGCGATACCAGACGCGCTTCCACGATCCGGAAGGCGTTTCCTGAACTTCCGCAACGACATGCGGCTCCGGATCGATCTTTTCCGTCCAGCCCGGATTCAGCGAGTCGATCGCCAGCACCGGCGGACCCATCGTGTCGAGTTCCTTCGCGGCATCGTCCACGCGGACGCGGTGGAGATCGATCCGTTTCGCCACCGGCCCTTTTCGCGTGGTGACACGGACCTTCGCCCGGTAGACATTGGGGTTCGCGTTCTTGTCGAGGTAGGGAACCACTTCGATCATCGGAGTGCCCGGCTTGGGTACACGCGGCGCGGCAAACGCATAGAGGGCCGTGGAATTGGTTGGCCATTTTGCCTCGACCTGTCCGGCACTGACGCCCAACACGACAAACAGGTGAATCGCCGTCGATCCGCGCGGTAGCGTCACATCGGCGCTGGTCGCTTTGAGCAGCCGGCTGTTGCGGCGCGTAAACTCCGAGCGCCGCGCCGCCGGATTCTCATCGAAGATGTCGAGCAGCGTGGTGAGGCGCTCGCTTAGGGTTTTATCAGGGTCCGGTTCCGGATCGCCATGCGCCTTGAGCAGCTTGGTCTCGGTGGTCTCGTAGATGAAGTAGCCGTCCGCACCCGCCGAGGCGGACCACTTCAGCACCGCGTGCGACTCACCGTTGGCATCGGGCAAACTCGAGAGCGTCACAATATCGGGCGCGATGACCGGCGGACGCGGGTCGGAAACGGCAATCAAGCTGGGCTCGTCGCTCCAGGCGCCGTTGCGATTCGGGGGAATCGCCTCCTGGCCCTGAGCCCACAGCGCGAGTCCGATGTGCCCGGTGGAGGCGAAGTCCATTTCGAATCCCGGAATCGTCACGCGGTACCGCCGCGCTTCGTTACCCTGCGCGTTCCCGAAAGCGACGGCCTGGTCGCCGGAGGGACTCAGAGCCTGGCAATGGACGAGCGGGTTGTAGCCCGGCCAGCCCGATGTCGGCGCGCCGTTGGCCGCTAGAACGTTGAAGTTGAGCGTAAACGTATTGGTGAACGGACCGCCGAGTTTGGTCTGAAACGCCGCCGGCAGCGTGGTGACCGGCGGCGGCTGACCCTGATAGGCAGCCGCATGGAGACGTCCCCGGAAGCTGATGAGCAACGGCGAACGGATGCGCCAGTCCCACAGGAATTCGATCACCAGGTTGGCCGGACACTTTGCAACGGGCGGCGTGGGTACGCTGGTGAACTTGAATTCGGCGGAGACAATCCGCACCTTGTCGACAGGAGGCTGTTGGATGGTGGAGTTTATTGCACTCCACGAACTCCACTGCCCGAAGATATCCTGGTGCGCGACCGCGTATTTACTGGTACGCGAGCCTGGATTACTGGGGATGGGGATTTCCCGATCCACCGCGCTCAAGCGGTTGGGTTCCTGGTCCTGGGCGCTGGTGAAATAATTCACCGCGATCGGTAACGGACCACCGGAAGCCCGCTGGTTCATCACCAGCACGGCAGGCGCCGCCGGCGCAACTCCAGCGCGGGCAAAGGCGAACGACCGCGCGCGGAACAACGGAATCGGCACCGGCTTATCCCACGAGACCCGCACCGACCCGCGCCAGTTTCCGTCGGGCACACGTGGACGAAGATGACCCATCATTTCCTCGGCCAGGTTCGCCGGGACCGGAGGAGGAATGGCTGCCGCGGGCGCGGGTACGATGGCCGCGTATTCGATTGCCGCGGGCTGCCCGGGACCCTTCTCGTAGCGCGCCGTGATCATGAAGTCGTAATCGAGGAGCGAGAACGACGCCGCGCCCGTGTTGACAGTCACAACGGGGTAGGCGGTTCCGAACCCTAACGCCAGACAAGCGAAGCAGTCGACGCCCGCACCCATATAGAGCATGCTGAGCGGCGCTACTTTCGACGTGCTGCCCGGCTCTGACATTGCCTCGCCCGCCGAGTTTTCGGGGGGCGGCATCGGCTTGTCGATCTTCGCTGCCGCATGCGCCGCGGCGGGAAGCCCGGCGATCTGACGCAGGTCGGCCAGCACGGTCTGATTGAGTTCATTGATCAGTGGTCCAAAGGCCGGGGCCGACCACGGCGGCGCCGGGATCGCGCCGTCCAAGGTGGGCGCCCAACCGATGGGCGGGGCTCCGCGCTCGAGGCGGTTGATGGCCGCGGTCTGTGCCGAAGTGAACGAGCCGAACATGCCCTGGTCCACACCGTGCGATCCAATGCCGGCCCAGTCGGTCTGTTTCACCGGGATTCCAACGAGTTCAAACTTCTCCCAGCCGGCCGCGGCCGAGAGGTCGTCCGTTTTCACCCCGGCAATGTTGTTGATGGTCGAGGTGGAGGAGATCAACAGGCCTTCCATCGACGGCGCGGTCAGGCGCACGACGACATTGTTGCCGGCCGCCACCGGCGCCATGGTCACAATCGTGCTGACCAGCGGCGCTCCGAGAAAAGCGATCACGACGCCCGCCGACGCGCCCGACAGCGTTACGTCCACCACCGAATACGACCCTTTCAGGTCGACCATGTGCGCGTTGCCGAAAATCGCCAGCGTAGTGATCTGGGCGTTAACCGGTTTGGGCGCGCGGTCCTTCTTGTGCCGCCTCCAGACGATGAACGGCTCGGAGGGGAAGCCGAGTTCGTCCTTCAGCGTCCAGCGCAACTGCAACACCTCCGGCAGGCGCGGCGCAACCGTGGCCGGGTTGAGCAAGCCCAAACGCCGCGCCACGATCGCCCAGCGCAAGAATGCGCCTTCCGCCTGGAACCTGGTGCTGTCGACAATGTATGCCATTAGTCTTCCTCCTCCTCCCACGGCGCGCGGTTCAGTATCGCCTCAACCACCGTGTACACCTGATCGGCGGCCGCCGGACCATCGAGGTAGGGCTCCTTCATTGCAATGTGGCGCAGGGCCAGCTTCAGCTTCTTGCCGCGTGAGTTCGGCTTGAGCGTGATGAGCGCCCGCTGCGCTCCCGGCGCTCTCACCACCTTGTCCACAATCGGGTCGCCGCCGGCCTGTTGTTCCAGCTTCAACCACTCCACCTCCGCCATTTCGTAACGCTGCGCATTCGGCGGATTCGCATCCACGAATTTCTTCGGAACCTTGCGGCTCCGCCACATCGGCTCCGACGCGTCCACCAGCACAGCCGCCGGCTGCGGAACCAGCCCGGCTGTCTCCCAGAACACCATCACACGGGGCGCGGACGGTACTCCCATCGGCTCCAGCCCGGCCGCGATCATGGCCTCGTCAAGCTGGTTGCCTTGCGGGTTGGCCGCCCACGGCTGTGTGCCGATGGCCTGCAACTGCCCCGGCTTCGAGAACCGGTGCAAGACGCGATCGAGTTGGAACGAAATCGCGAACTTGTCGACCGTGGCGAACCGCCCTGTCGAGAATCCGATCCGCCAAACCGAAGTTCCCTGAGCATTGGCCGCCGCGCCCTTGTCCACCATCTCGATATCGAGCACGTAGTCGGTAAACGGTTCGAGCGGAATCGGCATGGTCACCATCGAATGGCGCGTGCGTTCGCCCTGGATCGGCACGCAGGAGTTGGTCAGAACCTCCTGCGCCACTTCTTCCCACGGCGACAGGATGGCGGCCTTCACCGGTTTCAGGAAGTCGGGCGTGAGCGGCAGGGGATGCGGCAGTTGCGGCGTGGACGGCAGCGGCCGGAACGAGGCGGCCCGGAGTTTCACGCGCAATTCCTTGTTGTAGGCGTCGTAGATGCGCCCCACATCCGGACTGTTGAACACGATCCGCAACGGCATCTCGCCGAAGTAGTGGTGTTCGTTGTCTTCCGGCGTCGAGCACATCATCCACGGATCCAGACGCCGGGGGGCATCCTTGTCCGTATAGAACCAGAAGGTCTGTTCCTGGTTGGGGAAATCGGCTTTATCCGACACGCCCTGTCCGGGCGGCCTCTTTCCACGCGAAGCGTCGTAGGTGACCTTGACGCCATAAGCGGTGTTTGGCTTCAGAAGCGCCTGACCGGAACTGCTCTCCGACAGCGCGCCTTCCAGCACGCCCTGCTTCTTCTTCTGTTCCTTCGTGTCGTAATCGAACCGGAAGAATTCAGCAGCATGCAAGGCTTCGATCGCGGCGACAAAGAACGGCCGCCGGGTAAATTTGCGGTGCCAGTCCGGCGACTGAGGCCGCAGCCCAATCTGGATGCGGTCGGCCTTCTCGCTGCCCTTGATCCTTACGATCACGCCGACGTAGCCGGCCTGTTGCATGGACGCCTGGTGCTGCGCGACATGCACGGTCTCCTCAAACCAGGGCCCGGTTGGGTCGACCCAACGGGCTGGGAGCGATTCCGGCGGGATCATCATCGACGGATCGAGGGTTACCATCTGAAAAACCTGGTCGGCCGCATCGGTCGCCGCGACGATCACCTGCTGGGAAGCGAGCAGTTCGCGCGACACAAACAGGTAGAACGTCGCATTCTCGATCTGCCCGGTGTGGAACACGACGGCATCGTCAAACGGGCCGGGCTTAAACCTGCGCCGGTCCCAGGCTTCCTGAATCTGCTTGATGCGAGCGGGGTCGCCAAAGGGACGCAACTCGCGGGAATCCATCATGGGCGCGGCCAGCACTCGGCTGGTGCAGCGCCTGTCCGGCGTCGTCGTGGTTGCCGCTGCTGTCACCAGCAGGTTGGTCATCATCGCCCGCGAGATCGGCTCGCCCGCGTTGGCCATACGCACCATGTCGGGAACGCTGATCTCGGCGGGGGGCAGTGGATCGGGCCGCTTCTTGCCGCGTGCTGCCGTGACCGGATTCACGAAGGCCGTGGTTCCCAGCACAGGCCGTACCGTGGTAACCGGCGGAACCAGTCCACCAACGGCGACGGGTACAGCGGTACCCGGAATCGTTGTCAGCGGCGGGGTAGCTGGGCCGGTCGTGCCCGGGGTACCGGGCTCAGGCCGCTTCGGCGGGCAGATCACGGGAGCGCCCACGATGATCGCCGGGATGATTCCGGTGAGCGAATCGATCGCGTGCACTCCCGTACGCCACCGCTCGGTGACCTTGAGTTTCAACGGAGGCGGAATGGACCGTACCGTATCGGGAGGATCGGGCCAGGCTTCGCCGTCGAGCATCCATCCATGCAGAGACGGACCGAACGGCTCCTGCAGGAACGTCCACATGACCGACGTGGGTGGCGCTGCCGGGCGGCAGACGGTGCCCCACGTTTCCTTGATCGTTTCTTCGAGGAACTGGCTTCGCTCCAGAGCCTTGGGCGTCGGATCGGGCACCCAACTGAGCAGCGCCAATTGCGCCTCTGTCGCTTCGTCACCGGCCTTCTGCGGCCACCACACGGCAGGCGTTGCGCCATCGAGCAATTCGCCAATCAGTTCGACCTTCTTCAAGGTGTACTGGAAGACATCGTTGCCCTTCTGGACCCAACCATCGGCGGGCGCCGCCGGAGTGCCCGGTCCCGGCGCAAGATTCACGTTCGCGCCGCGGAAGAAATACTGGGTGCTGCCGGTGACCGGCGGCATGGCCAGCATCACCAGCGGGATCGCGTCGATGGGAGCGCGCCGCTCGGTCATCGGAACTTCCGGCTGTGGTTGCCCGATCGGCGCGGGCGGCGGAGGATCGGGTGGCGGACCCGGCGCGGCCACGGCCTTGACGCCTTCCGCGATGCCGCCGTCGATGGGCTTGTCCACACCGGTCCCGACGGCGAGCGCCGGTGAGCGGCTGACCAGCTTCAGGGACTGGAACAGTTCCGGCGGCGCGATGGCGGGAACCGAACTCGACCCGATCGCGAAATCGACGCAGCCTTCGATGCTGAAGAACAGGAACTCGATGCGGCCGCAGATCTGCCCCGAGATCCGCGAGACCTTCTCTCCGTCAGCCTCGCCGATGTCGACGGTGAGGTTGGCCCAGGCGCTGATATCGATGATGAAGACGTGCAGCGTGCCGCGCACATACAGGATGCCGGTGAGCCGGAAGGGATCGAACCCGAGCACGGCGTCGAAGCCGGCGGCGACTTCCGCATAGAGCCTGATGCTCTTGCTGCCCCAGACAAACGAGACGTGCAGACCGGTGGCGATCGCAAAGCCCTTGACGGGCGCCGGCAGGTCGCTCGAAATGTCGCCCGCGACGAACCCCTTGCCCGACAGCATGAGGTATCCGGAGCCTTCGAATACCTCGAGGATCTTGGCGTGAATCGGATCGACGAACCGGCCGAGATAGAGGTGCCAGTCCTTCCGGTTGTTGAAATTGAAGAACGCCTCGACCGGGATCTTGATTTCGAGTAGCGGCTTGATGCTGAAGTCCACCGAAATGCCGATGGTCAACGTCCCGCGGCCCATGTCGAGATCGATCACGGCCAGGAACGTGCCTTCGGCGGTGCCCTTCAACTGCGGCAGGACTGCCAGCAGGTTGGCCCGCATCATGAGGAGCAAACGCGGTCCGGGCAACTCGAGCAGGACCACGCC
>JAEUQD010000411.1 GCA_016789925.1 Bryobacterales bacterium
GCCCAAGCCGCTGAAGTCGCCATATTCGGGGCTGAACGGACCGTTGATCAGGCTGACTTCCTCCACCAATTCCGGGCTGATGCTTTTGAGGGAGCCCAGATACCCTTGGCCGTGCCCCTGGGTGGTCTGGTTCTGCTGGACGTTGTCGACCAGGATCTTCAGGCCGCCGTTCACGCCGCCATGGTCGAGGTTAAAACCGAAGCGCCTGATCTCGAGCGATTTGCCGCCGCCTTCGTGCTGGCCCGCGTTGATGCCCGCGCCGAGGACATGGAGCAACTGATCGTCGCGTCCAAAGAGGGTTTGGCTGAAGACCTCGGAATCCCGCCGGTCGATTCCTGGTTCGATAACGGTGGCCCGAATGACGACGGTGGTGTGGACAGGCGGGATCTCCTGGCCCGCCAGAGCCGCCACGAGGAAGAGGGGGATCGTTCGTAGCACGTTAGGAAAAATAGTAGCACGCAAAAGTCAGGCCCGTGTCACCTGGTACTACGTCAATTCGTGCCGCGCTGGATTGGATGAGCGTCGACCGTTTACTTTTTGAGGGCTTCGAGGATGGTTGTCGGCGAAGCGGCGGCGAGGACTTTCGCGTTGGCGCCTGCTTCTTTGTATTGCGTATCGGTTTGGGTCGCCTCGGTGGGAGTTTGGGCGGCGGTCACCGGGTTGATGATGGTGATGGGCCGAGGTGCGGCGAGAGCGGCGATGTCGGGTAGGTCGAAGGATTCGAGGACGGACGGCACCAGAAGAGACTGGCGCACTGTGTAGATGTCGGTTTCGGCGAACGAGGCATAGCTGGCGAGAGCATTGATGGCGGTGGCGGCCTTGAGGCCTGGTTCAAAAGCAGCAGCGTAAAGGGCCAGGACACCGCCTGCCCCAATGCCGGCGACGGCAAGCCGGTTGGCGTCGATCTCGGGACGCGTGGTGAGGTAGGCGGCAGCCGAGCGGACATCCTGGACACGCATTCCGACGAGAGTCCGTTTGAGGTGGAGGGCGGCGAAGAAGGCGGTGCTTTCGCCGTCCATAGTGAAGCCGCGGTAGTCCACGTTGGGCGAGGAAGCTGGGGCAGTCTCGCCCATACCACGCGGATCGATGGTCAGGACGGCGTATCCGGATTCGACCAGCGGCTGAATGTAATCGTCAACAATCTTGCCCGCGGTTTTTCCGGTTTCGTTGATAAGAACGATGCCTGGGGCGCGATTGGAGTTAAGGGGCAGAAATAAGATGCTGGGAACGTAAATATCGGGCTCGGGGTAATAGACGAGTTTCTCGATGGTGTGCGTGGCTTTGGGGAACCGGGCGAGGATGGTGGCTTTGGGCGCCACCGTGGGAGCACGGGGGATGCCGAGTTTGGCGGCGACCGTGTCGAGCGTGGGCCGGGGGCGCGTAGCCTGGCGAGCGGCGGCGCGGGCGAGCGTAAACGTGGTCTCGGCGGCGAGAGAAGATGTCACCTGACCAGTGAGGGTCGCGTTGAGGTCGGCTTCGGATTCGGGTGGACCGAGGGGTGTGGGTTCGGGACCGGCCGGCGGGTTGAGGTGGCGCGTGAGGAACTCGAAGGCCACCGGATACATCGAGTCGGTGAAGCCATGGCGCGATTCGGCGAGCATGAAGCGGAGGCGGTCGGGGACGTTCTGGATCTGATAGATCGGCGCGATCAGGTCGCGTTTGCGGATCTTGCCGGCAACGTTGTCGCGTGAGTCGCCGGTGGCTCCAATCAAAAGGAGTGGGCGGGGAGCGATGAGGGCGTCCATGTCGAGCGCGCCCAACTCGGTATTGAGCAGTTGGTCGGCGGCGCAGCCTCCGTAACAGACCGGGATGGCGGCCTTGATGCGCGGGTCGTAGGCGGCAATGGCCTCGGTCAGCCAACCTCCGCCGGACGTACCCGCGGCAGCCAGACGGTTGGGATCGACGTCCGGGCGCGAGGCGGCATAGTCGATGGTGCGGATGCCGTCCCAAAGTAAGTAGTGGAGAAAGCTGCCCTTGGCGAGGATAGCGTGGGCCGCGACAAAGTTATGCTCGGTAGTTACAAAGTATTCCGAGGAGCCGCGGTCGAGGATCGTACGGCGGAAGATCGGGCTATAGTGCTCGATGCGTTCGCCCTGGCCGGGCACGTCGTAGGTAACGACCAGGATGCCGCGCCGGGCCATGTAGGCAGCCATGCGCTGATGGTCTTCGTGGGCCTTGCCGGGCCCCCAATGGCCGATGGTTGTGATGACGGCGGGGAAGGGCGGGCGGCGATTGCGAGGGACAAAGACGTTGGCGGTGACGTAGTGCTTCGGGCGGGCCTCGAAGATGACCTTTTCGATGGCGTAAGCGCCGCGGTCGAGCGTGCCGGTGAGGGTGGGGTTCAGCGGCGTGCGCGGGGGGAACGGTCCGACGGCTTGTTCGAGGAGCGCTCGCGTTTCGGCCTGGTAACGCTGGATGTCGGCGGTGGAGCGCAGGCTTCGGAGGAGTTGCTCGCGACGCTCGGTCTGGGCGCGGTTGAGCTGGGAGAGGTGGCTGGCGAGCATGCGGTCCGCCTGCTGGAACTCAGCGGGACCGTGGGTGACGTTGAAGTCGGGTTGGACGTCCTGGGCGAGGGCGGCGGTAGCGATTAGGATGATGGTGAGGCGCATAGGTTCCCAGCGGAGTTGAATTTGGCTCTTATTCTATCCGAGCGCGTCGAACCGTTTAGCGGGAGTTTTGTTCCTGAACTGTCCAGGACGAGCACGACCAATCGCGTTTCTTGCGTTGAGGGTTCCTCCGTGGCTTTGCTTTATCCAGTAATCGTCATCGTCACGGCACGAGCTTATACTAGTTCCGTGACCGCTTGAAAGAGTTCCGTTGATAGCCGAAGGTCTTCCGCGCGGCCTTGCGGTCGAACTTCCAATTGATCTTCGTGCCTGCCTGATTCATGCGCCTTGCCCATGCCTTGCACTGTCGGCGCAGGGTTCTCAAGTCCGGAGTCCTGCGTTTGCCCAGACACTGCCTGGCAAAGATGCCAATCTCGATCTCCGCCTGATTGAGCCAACTGCCATGCTTGGGCGTGTAGTGGATGGCGAATCG
>JAEUQD010000438.1 GCA_016789925.1 Bryobacterales bacterium
GCAAGGATCTCGGTCCCGTCGCCGGTAACGGTGAAGCCCAGGCGCGGCGTGGACAGAACCTCGGCGGTCTGCGCAAACGCGCCGGCCGCGGCCGCCAGTAGAATTGCCAATCGGTGTCCCAGTTTCATGAGGCGCTCCATGTGATCTACCTGGGAATGATGGACACCGGTCCGCCGATGCCGATCCTCAAGCCCGGCGTGACCGGGGTCGGGGATGGGGACGGTGTTGGCGAAGTCGTGTTGCCACCGCCTCGAGCCGCCATCGCTCCACCCACGGCCGCGGCCGCCACGGCCGCGACGATGATTCCCACCGTCGTGCCGGAAATCCCACCCGCTGCCGCGGCGGCGGCCAGGTTGGTTTGCGATATGGTCGCCGTGGCTGTCTGGCCTTGGAGACTGGCGCTCACGTTGATGTTGTAAGAGCCGGCCACGGTGTTGGGCGTGAAGGTGGCGGTCGCCTGGCCGGTGGAACTGGTGGTTACGGTGGTGACTGTGCCGCCGGAAGTAAAGGTCCCGCCAGGTCCGACGGTGGGCAGAGTGAAGGTGACGATGGCTCCGGCTACGGGCCGGTCGTTTTCATCGCGCACCTCGACCACGGCCTGAGAAGTGGCGCGGCCCTTCGTGACGCGGTTCTGCGCACCTTCGCCGCGCAGCACGTTGATCTTGAATCGCGGTGCGGCGGATTGCGGTTCCTGGGCTGCGAGAACAGTCGCGGCCAGCAGCCAGCAGGCCATGCACCGGCCTCGCAGAATCTTCCTTCGTAGCTTCATTGCTCACCCTTCCATCTCGACATAGTGCGCTCAGGCTGTCCGCCGTTTCAAGTCTTATCGCAACTGAGGCAGAATCTCGCGAATCTGCTTCAGGTTCGTATTGGCTTCCGACGCGAATTCCGCGTCCGGATTCAACTCCAACGCCTTCCTGATGTTCGCCTCGGCCTTCAACAGATACTCTTTGCGATTGTCGCGATTGAACAGATCCAGATACGCCGTCCCGAGCAGATTCCAGCTATAGGGGTCATGCTTGTCGATCGCAATCGCCTTCTCGCACCACTGGCTGCCGCGCAGCGCATTCTCACGTTGAATTTCGCAATAACACAGCCCAAAGAACGCGCTGGCGCGCTGAAGCGCGTAGTTCAGCTTGAACCCGGCGTTCCGCTTGCTGAATCCGTGGCCGATCAGCAGGTAAGGAATCCACTCCTTCACCGACGCTTCGAAGTTGTCCAATTCGAGATACTTCCGGTAGTCGGCCTCCGCTTCGCCGTATTTCTTCAAATAGCGGTTGGCATCCCCGCGGACCAGGTAGCCAAAGGCGTGCCGCTCCGACACTTCCACCGATTTCGCCGCCGCCTCGAACGCCTGCGCATGCCGGTTCAGGCGCAGATAAGCTTCGCCCATCAGCGAATAGACAAAGGGATCGGTGGTGCTCTGTTGCGCCGCGACGCTCAACTGGCGAATCGCTTCCGCCGCGTCGCCCGACTCCACCAGCATAGCCCCATACTGCGTCCTGGCGTCCACATAATCCGCATCCCGCTCGACGGCTTTCTTGCAGGCTTTCATGGCCTCCGCCGTCTGGCCCAGAGCCTGATAGACACGGCACAACTGGAGCGCCGCCTCGCTAAAGCGATCGTCTTCCTTCAGGGCCGCGGCAAACAACTGGCCGGCCTTACGCCAGTCCTGGTCGCTCTTGCGCCGCCGGTAGATCTCGAAACCCTCGTCATAAAGCACGCGCGCCGACTTCTTGATCTGAACCGCATATTGAATACGCAGCGTCACCGTCTGGTCCTGCCCGGGCACCACTACGATTTCCTTCACTACCGGATCGAACCCCCTCCGCACACCGCGAATCACATGGGGACCCGCGGCGAGCCCCGGCAGCGCCAGTTTCTGTCCCGCGCTCACCTTGCCGACTAACTTGTCGTCCAGATACACTTCGACATCGTCCTTGTCCGCTTCGACAACGACATTACCGGTCGGAAGCACCGCGGGCGCGGCGCCGGCCAGTTGTGTTCGCCGCCGCGGACTGTAGCCGAGCAGCATTTCCGGCGGCCAGTCGCCACGCTCGCGCGGTGTCTGGTACACGCCCTTCCGCCGCGCATGGTTACGCACCTGCGAGCGGACGTAGTCGACGAGTTCGTCGGCGTTCACAATCCCGTCGCGCGGGTCCACGTCGGCGTTGCCTTCCCAACCACGAATCAAATAGTAAGTGAACAGCCCAAAACCTGTCCCGAGGCTCGGGTCTTCGTAACTGCTTTCCTGTTCCGTCGACGAAGTGAGCGTCAGGAACTTCCTCGGCAGTTTCGCCATCTCGTTATAGACGCTCTCCTGCGTACTATCCGCCGTCACTTTGCCGGAATGGCAGGCGTCGACGAGCAGCACTTTCCACTGTGCGGATACCTTGTCCGCCATCACCTGCCCCAGACGCGCCATCGGATAGCCCGTCTTCGGGATCTTGTCCAACTCGATGTCGTAAGGCGCGAAATACCCTTCACCCCCAGCGACCACTCCGTGCCCCACGAAGTAGACGATCACGCGGTCCACCGGCTGCACCAAAGAGGGTAGCCACTCCTCGATCTGTCTCCTCACTTCCGCGAGCGTTGCTTTGGGCCCGATCAGCTTCTTCAGGTTCTCGGGCTCGATATTGCCGCCCTCTTTGCTCATCAGCACGCGCGCCACCGCTTCCGCGTCGCTTTCGGCAAACCGCAGGTTCTGCTCAGCGGGCAGATTCTTATAGTTGCCGACGCCGATCACGATCGCATAGCCGCGCGGGACCCGCACCTCGCCCTTCAGTTCCGCCGGTTCCGCCACGCGCTTCAGTTGCAGGTCGCGCTCGGCAATCGGGGCTTGCTGCTGGGCCACGGCGGCCAGCGCGACAAGAGCGATCAGCCATCGAGAGAACATAGTCGGCAACTTCCACTACGGATGATTGATCTCAATCTCCACCACCAGCCGGTCGTTCGGCCGCGAATCGGCCGCAACGACAAACACCGAATGCGGCGTCTCCTGGGGCGACCCGGCGCGCGCAATCTTTTGAACCTTCAAGTCGCGCCCACGGAGTTCGGTGCGCAGCCGGTCCACCTGGCCGTTCAAGGCGCTCTGTTTCAGAGCCCCGGAGCCATCGCCTTGCCGGATCGCCTTCTCCAACTCGGCCAGGTCTTCCCTCCGTTCGCTCACGATCACAAACAAACGCTCTTTACCGGCCGGTGGCAGAATCTCAAAGCAATGGTCCCGCGGAATCGGCGTCGGTGAATAGGGAGTGATATGAAGCGGTTCGCCCGCTGCTTCCGCCGATGGCAGAAGTGGTTGCCACGCGCCGCTCGAACCCCGCGCCAGCACATAGAGATACCCGCCGCGATTGGCTTCCAGCCGCACGGCGGCGCACTGGCCCACTTTCCACACGGAATCGGGAGCGACCGCAACAGCCGGTCGCGCACCTTTCGGATCGACGTCCAGCAGGTTGTAGCGTATTCCCAAACGCGTCCCAGTCCCGGGGCTGGACACCGACGGACGAATCACCCCTCGCTTACCGACTCCGTCAGGCGCTGCTTGCTGACCCGCGCCTTGGTAGTACAGGCGGGCTGCGCTGAGTCCGGAGCCCTCCTCCGCCCAACTCACGCCCACCGCGCAAACAGTGATCGCGATCCATCGAACTAAACACAACGTCAGAAGTGTTTGCGCATCCGCTCCCTCACGGTCGCAGCTCTGTTTCGGAGCCGCGCGCGTTAGCAAGCGGTCTTCCGCAAGCACTTTCGACGTTGTGTTTAGCATTCGAGTGCCCCTTCCCTTGTTCAACCCAGGAGGTCTCGTTCAAATCTTATCACTGGCTTGCCGGCGTCTAAAGGCATGGTCCCGGCCCGGCTTCGAAGGCTGTACCGGCAGGCAAAGGCCGGGATGCTACCGTAACTTACTCCCGCAAAAACCCCTTTTCCTCCAAAGTAGAGGCTCATAAAGGCGGTCTTTAGCCGGCTATTTGACTGACCGGCAAAAGAACAGGCCGCCGAAAAGGAGCTAACGCAATGGCACAGATTCTGCTTCGCTTTTCCCAGGACGAAGTTTCCGCCCACTCGGAAGTAACGAGCCTGGGCGGAAGAGTCATTCACCAATTCGGATCGGGCGCGTTTGTCGTGGAACTGCCCGACGAGATCCTCCCGGCCGCCCTTGGGGCGTCCACAGAAGAGCCCGGCGGAGTCCTCGATGAGAGCGCGCGGCTCGCCGTTGAGGCGTGGCGACGGCGCGAGGCCGAGGGTGCTCGCTCGCCGTCGGCGACGGAAGGCTTGGGTTGGGACGCACCCGGTTATCAATCGCCACTCCACGATCACACGCTCACAATAGCGTCCGAGTCGCCCAGTGCGGTCGAAGAGTCCACCGGCACACCCACCAGTCGGTACATGGTGGGTTCGGTGGCCGTAGGCGTGGTAATCGTTTCACGGAACTCGGGAACCGAAGCGTTCACCAATGAGGAGAGGTTGACCGTGGTTCAGGAGGTCCAAGAGGGGCTGAATTGGCTGGCCAGTCTTGAACCGCGGGCGAGGGTGTCTTTCGTCTACGACATCCGTCCGGTGACCGTTTCGACAGCCCCTGGCCCATATTCTGGGGTTTCGAACCCATACGAACGGTATGAACAGCAGTGGAGGGACGATGCACTCCGCGCGATGGGCTACGCTCCCGGCCGCGCCGGCTATCAGCAATACGCTCAAGATCTCCAACTCGCGAACCGAACCGACTGGGCTTACGTCGCCTTCTTCACGAAGTACCCGCTCCACCACTTCGCGTACGCCGTCGACGAAAAGGTCGTCATGCATTACGGGAACGACGGCTGGGGAACCGCTGACATCAACCGTGTTTTTGCCCACGAATCGTGTCACATCTTTGGGGCAGCGGACGAATATGGATCGTGCTCCTGCGGAGGTGCGCACGGGCATCTTGGCGTCCCAAACGGAAACTGCGCAAACTGTTTCCCGCCGGGTGCCCAGACACCTTGTCTGATGAACGCGAACACCCTGTCGATGTGCGCCTACAGCCGGCGTCAGATCGGCTGGGACACTTCCCTTTACCCGGAGGCCCGGAACTCGATATCGCTCTGGAAGGTAGATGGCCTGGGCAATCAGCTCAGCTACAAGGAGCATGGGCCGTTTGACGGTTGGACTCCACTGAACTATGCGGATGGCCGCGTTCTGTGGCGAGGTCCAGGAAATCGGATTTCGGTGTGGAAGGTGGATGCCAATGGGAACCACGTCAGCTACAAGGAGCACGGGCCATTCCCCGGCTGGATTCCGATGTGTTGCTCGGACAACCATATTCTCTGGCGCGGCGCCGGCAATCGAATTTCGTTGTGGCGGATCGACGCCAACGGCAATCACGTGAGTTACAAGGAACACGGTCCGTTTCCCGAATGGATGCCTCTGAACTACAGTGATGGCCACATTCTGTGGCGGGGTCCGGGAAACCGAATCTCGCTTTGGAAGGTGGACGCCGATGGGAACCACGTCAGCTACAAGGAGCACGGGCCATTCGCCGGCTGGATGCCAATGAACTATTCCGACGGACGCATCCTGTGGCGCCGCACCGACAATCGAATCTCGCTCTGGAACGTCGACGATGCCGGAAACCATGTCAGTTATCGAGAGCATGGTCCGTTCGCTGGTTGGATGCCGGTGAACTATGCCGATGGCCGAATTCTGTGGCGGCGCGCGGACAATCGAATCTCGATCTGGAGCGTCGATGCTGGCGGGAACCACACCTCGTATAGGGAGCATGGCCCGTTTGCTGGCTGGACTCCGCTGGGCGTTTCCGGCGATCGAATCCTCTGGAAGAAATGAGCGGTTGAACCTTTGTGTTAGTGTACTTGGCGGGCGGGCTCCACAGGGCCGGCCCGCCCATTGCTCGGATGGCCTGCCGGAGAGGGCGAAAAGGGAGGAATTCAATGAATAACAGTGACATCGTTTCCGCGTTCCTGCGTTGCTATGAGAAGCAGGACGCCGAGGGAATGGGAGGCTATCTGGATGCCAAGGTGAGATTTTCGGACATGGCCTTCGAACTGATTACCGGCGACAATGTGCGTGCGATGTGGGCCTGGTTTTGCGAGCCATCACGCACGAGGGACAACCAACCGGTAAAGGTTAGGAACAGCGAAATCACTCGCGTGGACGGTGATCGCGTGGAGGCGCGTTACGAGGTGGACTATACGCTGACAGAAGAGAAGAAGCCTCGCCGCACAGTCCGCTATGTGATTCTTTCGGACTTCACACTCCGGGACGGCAAGATAATCAGCCAAAGAGATACGCCGTCGATTTCGCAGTTTGCGTTTGCCAGGATGGCATTGGGGTTTCCCGGGTGCTTACTC
>JAEUQD010000495.1 GCA_016789925.1 Bryobacterales bacterium
CACGCTCAATAGGCCGATTGCCCAAACGGTGCGGCAGGCGGCAGGCGTCACGGCCACCCCGAACAATAACATCAGAGCGGCAAGAGGCAAGCCGCCTTCGGCCGCCCATTCCGCCCAATCGTTATGTGCGTGGTTATCGAAGAGTCCATCGTCGAAGGTGGCGTAAGCGGGATGCTCGCGGGACCACGTACCCAACCCGAAGCCGAACAGAGGCCGGTCCTCGATCATCCTGGCCGTGGACTGGGTGAGCAGCCACCGGTCCTCGTAGGGGCGTTCGCGCATCAGTTTGTCGGCCAGTAACTGCCACCCGGTGATAGCGGCGAAGAGCGCCACCAGGGCCGCCAGCGCTCCCGCCTTGCGGCCTGCCCTCAGCAGCGCAAGCACGACGATTGTCTCCAACGCAACCAAACCAAAGCCGGCGCGCGACCCCGAGGCCACCACGGAAACAATCATCATCGCGGCCGCCGAGGCCCAGGCAACGCTCACACGGCCGGTTGCAAACGCCAGCACCAACACAGCCGGCAGCGTAAGTTCGATGAACGCCGCATACTGGTTCTCGTACACCAACGGCCCCATGAGCCCCGTCGAGAATCCACTGTCGAATAGCCAGTAGACCTTGCCATTGGTCGAAGTGAATCGCTGGAGCAGAGCCACGAACGCCACGGCGCTGCCAAATCCGGCAATCCAATCGAGCATGCCGTCGTCCCACCATGTTGCCGCCAGGGCAAAAGCTGCCAGCCACGACAGCCACATGAGAATCGAGTTCTCCGTGGCCCAGGGATAACCGGTCTTCCCCAATATCCACTGGGCCCCGCCCCAAACAATGATGGCCGCGGGAATAGCCGCCAGCGCCGGCAATCGCACGCGCCGGAGGGCAAATCCCCACGCGGCGAGGAGCAATAATCCCACCTGCTCCAGGCGCCAGGCCCACGTCTCCCTCACGAAGGCGAGCGCAATCCCACCGGCCAGCAACGCAGCCAGAGGAGTCAAGGAATCAACTCCACGTGCAACTCACCTTCAAACCGCACGTGGCGCGGCGGCCGTTCGTATACCAGCGCCACACGGGACAAGCTGTCTTTCACCATCGGCATCCGACCCTCTTGCCACCACACGCGCCGGACCGGCGTAGGCGATGGGGAATGGCCGCGTGCCTCCCAGTAGAATCCTTCCACAGCCCTCCCCGGCTTCCACCGGATCTCAGTCACACCCGGCGGAACCAGCCGTACCAGCAGTTCACAGCGCTCCGGCTGGTCGCCTGTCAAATTCACCCGCCAGCGCCGATCGCTCGCGAACGTCACCGCCGACACGCCTTTGTGCGCCTGAATCCGCCACTCCAGCGACGCCACTCCACGCCGGCCCAGCCGCTGCCAGAGTTCCAGCGCCGCCTCGTTCCGATAGCTGGCCAGCAACACCTCCGCCAGCGAGGCCAAGGTTGCACGCTCCGCCTCTTCCTTCGGACCACCCAGGTAGCCCGCACTAGCCTCCACCTCGACCCAGTCCTTCCTCGCCGCCGACCAAAACGCGTACTGAATCCAGACTGGCCGTCGGTCCGGAGGCAGAACTTCACTTCGGATTCGGGTCCCGGCCACCAGCAGGCTGGCGGCCAGATCGAACAGGGGCGTCGAGTCGCCGTAGGCCATCAGCAGCGTCTCCCGCGCCCAGTGCACAAACTCCGTCTCCTTGCCCTGGCGAAAGTAGAAGTTTGCCAGCGTCCATCGCACGTCGTGTTTCCGGCTGCGTTCCGCTGCACCCAGAAGCAACCGTTCGGCCTCGGCCGTGTTGCCCGCCGCTTCTTCCGCCAGCCCCAGCCGCACCCAAAGCAGCGCGTCCGCAGGCAGTCTCAACAGGGCTTCGCGCAGCGCGGGGCGTGGGTCGGCGCCACCTTCTTCCAGGATCCGGCCGAACGCCACGTGGTGAAACGCATTCCCCGGATCCAGGCGGATCGCCTGCTCGATCCGCCCCCGGGTCGGCCACGAGAATAACACTTCGGCCCAACCGCGGCGGATCACTGCCACAGCCGCCACCAGGCACACGACACACGCAGTCAGCCGTTGGAAACCCAAGGCGCTAGAATACAATGGATCTCATGCGAGTTTGGCGATTCTTGACCGGCTTACTATTTGTCGCTCCCGTTTTCGCGGCGGGTTCGAACCTGGGTGTGGCCACCGCCGAAGGAGCTTTTACCGTCAACAATGCAACCGTTCGCGGCAACGCCACGATCACCGAAGGCGCCTCGATCGAGACCACCATGTCGCCCTCGCGGCTGAGCCTGTCAACCGGTGCGCGCTTCCGGCTGGACCCGAACTCGCGGGCGCGCATCTTCACCGATCGCGTGGTCCTCGAAAAAGGCTCGGGCGAGTTGACGGCGACGAAGACCTACGCCATTGAAGCCCGGTCGTTGCGGATCACGCCGGATGTTCCGAACGCCAAGGCGCGCGTCGCCCTCCGCGACGAGAAAGTGGTTCAGGTCGCTTCCTCGTCCGGACGCTTCCGGGTTCACAACGCCGCGGGCATCCTGGTTTCAAATCTCGACCCCGGCCTCGCCTTGGAATTCGAGCCGCAGGTCGGCGGACCCGGTGCGCCCTCCAGTTTCGTCGGTTGCGTGCTGCGGAAAGACAGCAAGTTCATCATCTACGACCAGACCACGCGGATGGTCGTCGAGCTCCGTGGTACCGGCTTCGAGAAGGAGGTTGGTAACCGCGTGCAGGCCAACGGCACGGCGCGCGCAACTTCCGCTCAGGCCAACACCCAGACGCTCGATGTCACCAGCATCGTCCGCATCGAACAGGGCGGCTGCTCTGACATCGCCCGCGAGATTGGCGCCGATCCGGTCGGTCCGCCCACCACTACGGCTGGGCGGCCCACGGGCCCGGCCAGCCCCAGCGGCCAAGGTGGCGGGATGTCCGCCGGCACCAAGGTCGCTATTGTCGCAGCAATTGCCGGAGGCGGTGCGGCAGCCGCGGTCGTCGCCACCCAAAGCGGCGACAATCGCTCTCGTTAACCGCGCTCGATCGCGCCCATCCACGAGCCCGGCGCAACAATCTCCACGTTGCTGAGCGTCGCGTACCAGAGCCGAGCCCTGGCCGGATCCAGTGAACGGCCCGAAGCGTCCACCAGCCCCGCGATTCTCACTTTGCGCGGCGCCAGCAGGCCCGCTACTTGTGGCAGATCCGTGTGCCGCAAAATATCGAACACAAAGTTCGCCAGTGTGTGCGTGTACTCTTCCGGCTCGATCAGCAGCCGGAACGACGCCAGGTGGTCGCCCAGATACACGGTTTCCACCTTGGGTTCAAGCGCGGCGGCGATCAGCGCCGGAATCGTCATCTTGCCCGTTGCCGCCAGCGTCACCTTCGGACTCGCCGCCGCACGGATCAGCGCCCGCAAATCGGTCACCCGCTGGCCCACGAGTGGCCGGCCTAACATGAGCGAGGCCCAGGCGTAAGCTTCTTCGTTCTGATGCCACACAGCATGCCGGGCCGACTGCCGCGGAAACTCCGGATTCAAGTCGCCGATGCCGCGCACATCGGCCGCCACCACCGTGTTCCCCGCCGCCGCTACTTTCTGATACAGCCCTTCTTCGTTCCATCGTCCGTTGCGGCCGCCAGGCTCCACCACGATCACCCAGGGCGCTTCCGGCCGCGCTGCCTTCGGCCGGTAAACCCAGGCCGGCAGCCACACGCCCGGCACGCTCGTGACCTCGATGGCCTCGATGTTCACCAGTCGCGATTCCGTGGTTCCCCTGACCGATATAGGAATCGATGGCGGCATCGGATTCAATCCCAGCAGCCGCTCCCAATTCGGTTGCTGGGATGGAGTGGAAATCCGCCCCGCACTTTCCAGCGCTAACTTCCGCGGCGTCAGCCCGGCCAAGTCCCGCACCACGTTTCCGGTCTTGGTGCACCATAGTCGCTCATCCGGTTCCGCCTTGACCGGAGGCTCCTCGCGCAACGCCGTCAGGTTGCCTTGCAGCCAGCGGCGGAACCAGCGGTAGACCTCCATGCGCAGGTCATAGGAAATTCCGTGGGGCAGCGGCGTTTCGTACCAACTGACGTGCTCCGGCTTGCCCATCACGCCATACAAGCGTTGGAGCGCCGCGAACTCCTGGCGGCCGTTCTCCATGTATCGTGGCGAGTACGTGCCGAAATGGTCTTTTGCGCTCACCAGCACCAGGAGCGGCTTCGGAATAAACGGATGCAGTGTGTCCCAGCGGTCAAATCCAGCCAGCGCGCCGTTCACGAAATTCTGTTCGGCGTCGTCTGTCGATCCCGGTGAGTTGAAATTGGCGCAGGCGTGGTTTTCGGTATTACCGCTGGCCACCGCGGCGCAGGCCAACCGGTCGTCCACCGTGGACAGAAACATGGTGAGCGTGCCGCCGCCCGAATTGCCCGTCGACGCCAGCTTCGTGGGGTCCACCATCGGGTGCGCAGCCAGATAATCCAGGCTCCGCACTGCATCCCAAACCTGGAATCGAGTCGACGTATCGCCCACCAAGAGGAACTGGCGTCCCGGCATCGTGTGCTCGTCATCGGCCGATGGCAGCCGTGTCAGGGTGCCCCCTGGACGTGGATAGTAGGTGCGCTCGCCCTGTCCCATCGGGTCGAAGGCCAGCACCACGAAGCCAAGCTGCGCCAGCCCCTGGCAGGTGTATTGGTAGAAAGTGGACGCCTTGCCATT
>JAEUQD010000530.1 GCA_016789925.1 Bryobacterales bacterium
GATGGATTCCGGCGCGGGTTTGCCGTGCCACTTCTGCAATTCGGGCTTGGGGTCGAAGAGGTCCATCTGCGACGGACCGCCTTCCATGAAGAGGAAGATGACCGACTTGGCCTTGCCTTCGAAGTGCGGTTTGCGCGGCGCGAGCGGATTCTGCAAGCCGTCGGCATGGAGCAGACTGCCGAGCCCCATGGCGCCGATGCCGCAGGCGACATCCGTGAGGAATGACCGGCGGGATTGAATGCGTCTGAATTCGCGGATGTCCATGGTTGGCTACTCCCGGGTAATAAACTCGTCGAGGTTCAGCAGGACGCGGCTCACACCGAGCCAGGCGGAATACTGGGCCTTCTCGCCGGCGAAGATCTGGGCCTGCTGGTCGTGATACTGGGCGAGACGCTGGCGTTCGCGGTCCGACGGGTCGCGGCCCAGCGCGAGGCGGAAGGCGTAGTCGAGCCGGTTCGAAACGCCGCCCTGTGCTTCACGTTCCAGCCGCCAGGCCATCGCCTTGGCCGCTTCAAAAAACACTTCGTCGTTGAGCAGATTCAGCGACTGGAGAGCGGTGTTCGACCGTGCCCGGCGCGTGCACGAAACGTTCGAGTCCGGCGCATCGAAAGACATGAGCATCGGATAAGGCGTGGTGCGCTGGAAATGGACGTACAGGCCCCGGCGGTACCGGTCCTTCCCCGAGTCGACGTTCCACTTGATGCCGCCATACCCCAATTCAGCCACTCCGGCGGGCTGCGGCGGACGAACGCTCTTGCCGCCCACCTCGGTATTGAGCAGGCCGCTCACATAGAGCGCGTTGTCGCGAATCAGTTCCGCGGGCAGGCGCAAGCGGGACTGGCGGGCCAGCAGGGTGTTCTCCGGATCTTTGGCGTCGATCTCCGGCCGCGCCTGGGACGACTGGCGATACGCCGCCGACATCACAATCATCTTGTGCAGCGACTTCATGCTCCAGCGCTGTTTGATGAATTCGGCGGCCAGCCAGTCGAGTAGTTCGGGATTGGTGGGTCTCTCGCCCGTAACACCAAAATCCTCGGCGGTCTTGACGAGACCGCGGCCGAAGAACTCGTGCCAGACGCGGTTCACAAACACACGAGCCGTGAGTGGATTCTCCGGCGCGGTCAGCCATTGAGCCAGGTGCAGGCGGTTCGGCTTGCCCGCGGCTTTCAGTGCGGGCAATACCTCCGGCGTAGCAGGCTCTACCGGAATGCCTTTCTGCTTCCAGTCCCCACGAATATGGATGGCGGTCTGCGACGGATTGGGGTCGGAGGCCAGCACATACGCCTGCGTGAACTGCGGCAGCGTTTTGTCCAGTTCATCGAGCTTCTTGCGAAGCTCCTTCAGCCGCTCCATCTTCGCCTTGTCCATGCCGATCACGGTAAAGTTACGGTGCACGAAATAATCGGTGAGGCGCTTCTGGTCTCGCGGGGAGCGCTTCTCCGCGGGAGTCATCACCACGCGCTGCGCATGGTCGAACATCGCCTTCATCGACGTGAGCGCAAAGTCCCATTCGGGCACTTTGCCCGGCTCGGTGATGGCCGTGCGCATGTGGCCTTCCCAGACGGGCATCAGCGCGGGCACCTCAAATTCCGCGAGCAAGGCAGCGCGCTTCTTTTCATAGCCGGGCAGGGCGGCCAGGTACGGACCGACTTCACCGGCCAGCGGCGCGTCGATCTCCTGCTCCTCCGCCTGTTCGAAGAAAGCGAACAGCGAGTAGTAATCTTTCTGCGTGATCGGATCGTACTTGTGGTTGTGGCACTGCGAACAGCCCATTGTCAGGCCTAGCCACACTGTGGAGACCGTGTTTACGCGATTGATCAACTGTTCAAAGCGCGCCTCGTCGCGATCGACTCCCGCCTCGCGGTTGGTCAGCGTCTGACGCAGGAAACCGGTGGCCACAAACTGTTCGGTCGTGGGATTGGGCAGCAGATCGCCGGCGAGTTGTTCAGTGGTGAACCGGTCAAACAGCATGTCGTTGTTCAGCGCGTTGATCACCCAATTCCGGTAGCGGAACGCCCAAGGGCGCGGCAGGTCTTTTTCATAACCATCGGAGTCCGCATAGTGAGCCAGGTCGAGCCAGTGGCGCGCCCAGCGCTCGCCATAATGCGGCGACCCGATCAGCCGCTCCACCTGGCGCTCATACGCATCGGTCCGCGTGTCGCTCAGAAAATCCGCCAATTCAGCCGGCGTGGGTGGCAATCCGGTCAGGTCCAGCGACAACCGGCGAAGCAAAGTGGCTTTTCCAGCCTCGGCCGAGGGGGTGATCGCGTCCTTTTCCAGGCGCGCCAGCACGAACCGGTCAATGGAATTGCGCACCCAGGCTTCGTTCTTGACGACAGGGGGCGCCGGCTGTTGAAGCTGTTGAAACGCCCAGTGCGAGACTTTGGACTTTCCGCTGCCCGCTTTGGCGGACGCCGGCCAAGGCACGCCCGCGTCGATCCATCCTTTCAGAACGGAGACTTCGGCCTCGGTCAGGCGAGGCCCGGCCGGCGGCATCCGGTAACCGTCCCTGGTGCTCACAACACGGTCAATCAGCTTGCTCTCCGCCGATTTTCCTTTGACAATCGCCACCCCGGAATAGCCGCCTTTGAGGGCCGCTTCCCCCTCGTCCAGACGAAATCCATTCATCTGGTTGGCCACCCCGTGGCACGCGTAACATTTCTTTTGGAAAATGGTTTTAACCTCCGGCGGCTGCGCCAGAGCAAAGCCAGACAGGAAGATGAGCGTCCAAGAGAAACGAGTCATCGCTACTTGACTTCTAGTATAGACTTGCGCGTTTTGATGCTTCGGGCGGTCGTAGGGCTGATTTTCACGCTCCCCACTATGGGGAACGTCGTTTGGACCACGCCCAGCACCGACTCTTCCGGGTCGATGCCCCTGGGCAACGGCGACATTGGCATTAACCTCTGGGTGGACCCGTCCGGCGACGTCGTCTTCTACGTCAGCAAGACCGACGCCTGGAGCGAGAACGGCCGCCTGTTGAAACTCGGACGTGTCCGCGTGTCTGTGTGGCCGAAACCCGATGCGTCGAAGCTGTTCCGGCAGGAACTCCGTCACGAGCAGGGAGAAATCTTCGTCGAGCAGGGCGATTTGAAGTGGCGGATCTGGGTGGACGCCAACCAGCCGGTCGTGCGTCTGCAAACGACCAGCCCAACCCCGGTCGTCCTCTCCCCATACCTCGAAGTGTGGCGAAAGGAACGCCGCGAATTGAAAGGCGCCGAGGTGCACAGCGCCTACGGCATAGACGGCGGTCCGGAACCGGTCTTCTCCGAGCCGGATACGGAACTCGCGCCGCGGCACGGGAAGCTGGTTTGGTATCACCGCAACAATCGCTCGATCTTCCCGTTCACGCTCCGCCACCAGGGGCTCGCTTCGCTCATCGGCAAACTGCCTGACCCGCTGCAGAACCGCACCTTCGGCGGCGCCGTGACCTGGGGCGCGAACCTGGTTTCGGTACACGCGCTGACTGCGCAAACCGACAGAGCCGAAGAGTGGATCGGCAGGCTGGACCAGCAGGTCGCGGCCACCGAAGCCATCCCCGTCGAGCGCGCCTACGAAGCGCATCTGAAATGGTGGCGCGAGTTCTGGGACCGCAGTTGGATCCGCATCTCCAACGGACCCAAGACCGATACGGTCAACCAGGGCTATGTGCTCCAGCGCTTCCTGAACGCGGCGGCCGGCCGCGGCGCTTACCCGATCAAGTTCAACGGCTCGATCTTCACCGTCGACTCGCGCGAGCCCAAAGAGCCGTATGACGCCGACTACCGCCGCTGGGGCGGCCCCTACTGGTTCCAGAACACACGGCTCCCCTATTGGACGATGCTGGCCTCGGGCGACTTCGACCTCATGCAGCCCTTCTTCCGCATGTACACCGACGCGCTGATGCTGGCAAGAGTGCGCACCAAGGTGTACTTCAAACACGAAGGCGTTTTCTTCCCTGAGACCATGTATTTCTGGGG
>JAEUQD010000570.1 GCA_016789925.1 Bryobacterales bacterium
CGGGCACCGATTTCCGGTATCAGAGCATGGGTACGCTGCTGACGGGCGAGATCGTCGAGCGGCTGTCCAAAATGCGTCTCCGCGACTTCTTCCAGCAGAATATCTTCCAAGTCCTGGGGATGAACAGCAGCTTCCTTGGGATGGGGAATCGCCGCCTGGAGGACACGGCCTGGGCCCAGACCGGTACCGGGCCCGATAACGACCGGTTTGGAGCGAACTCGCCGTACTGGCGCGACATGGGCCATCCGTGGGGCGGAATGCACTCCACCACCACCGACCTGGCCATCCTGCTCCAGGCGTTTCTCAACGGTGGGCAGTACGCCGGGCGCACGCTCTTCTCGACAACCACGGTCGCCACCATGACGCGCGATCAGAACACACATATCGGAAAGCCGTGGGGCTTCGGCTGGGGTCTCGCGATCTCGCCTGTCTGGGCCTACTTCGGCGATCTCGTTTCGCCGCGCACCTTTGGGCACTCCGGGGCAACCGGCACGGTCGCCTGGGCCGATCCGGAGAACAAGCTTGTCACGATCATCCTGACCACGCGCCCCAGCGGCGAAGACAATGGTCGGCTGTTGCGCACGGTCTCGAACGCAGTCGCCGCATCGATCGTCAAGCCCTAAACTGGTCGTAGGGATTGCTTGCTCACCTACGCGGACTCTGTCCGGTACCTCTATTCCATCGGGAACGAAATCAAGACAGCCAAGTTGGGTCTTGAGCGCATCCGCGCGATCTTAGATCATCTCGGCCACCCGGAACGGCGCTTCGCCATTGTCCACGTCGCCGGAACCAATGGGAAAGGCTCGACTTGCGCGATGATCGAGGCTTCGCTTCGCCAGGCGGGCCACCGCACGGGGTTGTATATTTCGCCCCACTTGGTCGAACCCACTGAGCGCATTCAGGTCGACGGGCAGCCTATCTCGGAGGACCGGTTTCTCCAGGCATTTACCCGCGTGCGCGAAGCCGCCACCCAACTGCTGGACCTTGGAGTGATCGATTCGCACCCCACGTACTTCGAAACGGTCACCGCCATGGCGTTTGTTGAGTTTGCGGACCGTGGGGTGGACTGGGCCGTCGTTGAGGTCGGGCTGGGTGGGCGGCTCGACGCCACCAACGTCGTCCAGCCCAAGCTCTGCGTCATCACTCCGGTGGATTTCGATCACGAACACTGGCTTGGCAATAGTCTTAGGCTGATTGCGGGGGAAAAGGCGGGAATCCTGAAGGCGGGCGTACCGGCGGTGGTCGCGCCGCAGCACCGAGAGGCCTGGGAACGGATTTGTGAGGTGGCCAGTGTGGTGGGGGCTGGGCTGATTCCAGTGGATCTGGGGAGGGTGGGGGGATTGGAGATCGATTCCTACGGTTGTAGTTTTTCGGTGGACGGCGCGCGCGTGCGGTGTCCACTGGCCGGCGAACACCAAGTCACCAATGCACTTACCGCTGCTCTGGCTCTGAAGAACCTGGGGATTCCGTGGGAGGGGATCGCCCTGGCGCGGTGGCCGGGCCGGCTGGAACGGGTGGCGGAATCGCCCGACATCCTCCTCGACGGAGCCCACAATCCTGCCGGGGCCAGGGCGTTAGCGGCGCACATTCGGCGGTTTTATGGCGATCGCAAGCTTTGGCTGGTCTACGCCACCATGCGCGACAAGAGCGTCGACGAAACGGCTGGGATCCTATCCGGACTGGCGGCGGAAGTCGTCCTGACGCAGGTCGATCTTCCGCGCGCCCTCCGGCCGGAGGTGCTGGTCGACATGTTCGATTCCCCGCGTGTGCGGGTAGCGGAAAATGTCGGCGCAGCACTGACGCTGGTCCGCGGCGAAGCGGCCGCGACCGATTTGATTCTCATCACGGGTTCGTTGTTTCTGGTTGGAGAAGCGCGCCGCCTTCTGCTTCCCTGAACTACCAAAGTAGTTGTTGTCTTGACCCGAGGGGCTTCCGCTCCATGCGCCGTGCCCGCCAGCAAGCGAGCGATAAAGCAAAGACAAGGTCGTCATGCTGCCCCTGGCGCCACGCTTCATAGGTCGCGTTCTCGTTTGCAGTAATCTTCACCCGCATGTTGGTCAACTCAGTAACCAGCGCCCTGGAATCTTCCGAGCGTTCGGCAATCCGCAGCTTTCCGGTTTGCAGCAGCACCATCACGTTGTGTACCAGATCCTTTTTGGGAACCCGGTAGAAGCCGTCTTCATAGCGCACCGTTTCTCCGCCCGTGAAGACGACGGGAACGATGGGTGCGACATCGCCCACTGCCTGCCGGAGCAAGTCCACGACGGGACGGCCCACCCCAGTGGCATCCACGACATAGGTCAATTGCCGGGCACCCGGCAGAATACCGGCGATTCCGACTACCTGTTTGACGATCTCCGGATAGGGAGTGCCGAGTTTTAGCCGCCGCGTTCCCATCACGTGGTACACATAGTCAGTTTTGAACTCAAAGGTCGCCGGATCCCGCTCCGGGAGTACGACCATCTCCCGCTCGACCAGCACGACGGCGGTCGGGTCCTGCGACTGTCCCAAGTCCACACCGAGATAAAAGAATTTCGTTGCCATTTTAGAAATAGGGCTCCAAGTCCCGATCCAACGCACTATCCACCAAATCGCGCCCGAACATCTGCGAATCCGTGTCGATGAACTCGCAGCCGTACTCCTGCCTGAACCAAAGGTCACCCAAAGCCTTCTGCTCCTCCTCTAAGAAGCTGGGTGGAATCCGTGGGCATTCCGACGCCGGAACGCGAATCCGGTCCCATTGGTTGCTCCCGGTCCACTCCTCGTAGAAGAATCCCCGTTTCCCGAACGGAGTGGACAGCAGCAGCAGCGAACCTCCACCGACCGCGATCATGGGCCGCGCCGCCCGGTAGGAGGCGTCCGGTACACGCGCCGCCTCGTCAACGATCAACAGCGACACCGACGAAAATCCACGAATCGTTGCCTCGCCCCCCGGCAAGCCCACAATCCGTGACCCGTTATGCAGGAGAAACGATTGCTCGTTGTCGCCGTCCCCCCGAATCGGCTGGCGGCACGTCCGCAGGAACATCGCCATCTTCCGCAGCAATTCGCCCGTCTGTCTGGCGCTCGGGCTCAGTGCCAC
>JAEUQD010000573.1 GCA_016789925.1 Bryobacterales bacterium
CCCGGCCTCACAGAAACCTCACACCAACCGCACGATAGCCTGACATCCACCTCGATATAATCGGGGTCAACTCAGCAGGTCATGTTTCTTCGCGCCTGGTTTCGTCCGCCACGCCGTTGGTTGGTCCTGTTTCTGCTGATCACGTTTGTGCCATCTGCACTGCTCGTCTGGTTCGGCTGGCGCTCTCTTCAGCAGGACAGCGCGCTGGCGCTTCAGCAGGTGCAGGAACGCCGGGAACAGGCGGCCGATCTCATTGTCGCGGGACTCGATCAGACGCTTGCAGGCGTGGAAATGGCGCTGAACGACCGCACGAAGCTATCCCGTCTGGAAGGAGCCGTCGTCGTAGTCTGCTCGCGGGAACGCATCGGCGTCTTTCCCGGGAATGGGCTGCTCTATTACCCCATCGCGCCGCCTTCCCCCGAGGCGCCCGCGTCCCTGTTTGCGGCGGCCGAGGAACTTGAATTCCGGCGCGCGGATCATGGCGCAGCCGCGGCTGCGCTCCGCACTCTCTCGCGATCGCCCGATCCTGCCATCCGCGCCGGCGCGTTGATTCGCCTGGCGCGAAATCTCCGAAAGAGTGGGCAAAGCGAAGCAGCGCTCTCGGCGTATGCGCATGCGGCCGGGATTCGCGACGCTGTCGTGACCGGTGTGCCCGCGGACCTGTTGGCGCAGTGGGCGCGCTGCGATCTGCTCGAGCGGGAAAACCGCAACGCCGAACTCGCCCAGGAAGCCCGGGCATTAGCCTCGTACCTGCTCGACGGACGTTGGCGGATCACTCGGGCAACCTACGAGTTTCACAGTGAGGAAGTCCGGCGCTGGCTGGGCCCGGATGTCGCGATGCGGCCGCCGCCGGAGACCGTGGCGCTTTCGAAGACTGTGGAATGGCTGTGGAGCCAGTGGCAAAGCAGGCCAATGCGAGGCCGCGAAGCCGTCGGAATCGATGGCCTGCGGATGACGATTCTCTCCAGGCACGACCCTTCCGCCCTCACCGCGCTTGTGGCCGCGCCGGGATACGTCGAACAACAGTGGGTCGGAAAGCTCGCTCCGTTGCTCGACCGCCAGGGCGTCCGCGTCACTCTCCACGACCCCGCGGCCCGCGTCGCAGGTCCGCACATGAGCCGGCGCGCTGCCGGAGAGACCGGGCTCCCATGGACCCTTGCCGTGGAGAGCATTGGGACGCAAAACGAATTGGACCGGATCGAAGCCCGCCGCCGGTTTTGGCTCGCCGCCCTGGCCCTACTCGCAGCGCTGGTGATTGCAGGAACCTACTTCATTGGCCGCGCCGTCGCTCGCGAACTGGCGGTTGCGCGCCTCCAATCGGATTTTGTTTCCGCCGTTTCCCATGAGTTCCGGACCCCGTTGACCACGCTACGGCAGCTCACCGAAATCCTCAACGACGGCCGGATCACCAATGAGGAGCGCCGCAGAACCTATTACCAGGCGCTCGCACGCCAGACCGAGCGCCTGCATCGTCTCGTCGAAAGCCTCCTCGACTTCGGCCGCATGGAAGCGGGCACTTCGCCATATCGCCCGGAAGCCCTCGATGCTTGCGCCTTCGTCCGGTCGGTGGTGGGCGAGTTTGAGACCGAGGCAGCCAGCCGCGGCTACCATGTGGAACTCGCCATCGACGGTGCCGGAGCCACCCTCGCCGCCGATCGCGAAGCACTCGCCAATGCTCTCTGGAACCTGCTCGATAACGCGGTGAAGTATTCGCCGGAATGCCGCACAGTCTGGGTCGACCTGAAGCGCGAGGTCCACAGATTGGCGATTCGCGTCCGCGACCAGGGCCTTGGCATCCCCGCGGGTGAGCAGAAGGAGATCTTCCGGAGGTTCGTGCGCGGCGAGGCCGCCAGGACAGCGAATATCAAAGGCACCGGAATCGGCCTCGCCATGGTGCACCACATTGTGAAAGCGCATGGC
>JAEUQD010000616.1 GCA_016789925.1 Bryobacterales bacterium
CGACGACGAAATATCTCTTTACACCGGATAAGTCCAGCTTCCAAAGGTTGGTCTCCGTTTGTCTGGCGGGACGGGAATCCGCAAGGTCAGGGCTGTGGAGCGTGACACTCTGCAAAGGGCGCGGTGTGCGCAGGAGCAGTTGATTGATCAGAGGAGCGTATTGGAGCTTTTCAACCAGGCGCTCGCCGGTGAAATGGTTCTTCAGGGTGGCGTGGAAGAGGGTTCCGATTTTGCCGGGCAGCGCGTGGATCAACAACCGGCCGCCATCGCGATATTGTCGCACGCGCCAGTGCGACGGCAAACCATCGAGCGCAAGTCCACTCTTGCGGGAAGAGCCCAGGACTGTGATGGTAGCGGCGGCGATGCCGGGACCGGTAAGGCGTTCGGGACGCCAAAGGAGACGACCGGCGCCGCGCTCAGCGGTGAACCAGCCGTCCCTCATTCTGTTTTGAAAAGCGGGCGCCACGCTACATTGCGCGATTGCAGGGGACTTCCCTAACGTACTGCCCGGAGGGAATGCTCCACCGCGAGGCGGCTCAGTCAGTTCCACCGGAACTCCAAACTGCTGCAGCCAACTCTCGCGGAGCTGGCGTGCGCGCTGGTCATAGTGCCCGGTCGGACCTGTGGCGATGACGGTGCCACCGGCTTCGATGAATCGCAGCAGAAGGCTGCGTTCGCCGGGCGAGAGGCAGAGGGCGGAACTGAGCAGCAGGCGGCGCGTTTTGCCAAAGGCGGGGATGCCAGTGGCCACCTCGTAGGGGACGGCGGCGTGAAGAAGCTGAAGACAGGCGACGTAATAGTCGTTGATGTAGTCTTCCGGACATTGCCCGTAATAGTCGCGTGTGGCGCGCGAGAAGAGCACCGCGACATCCGTGTCGACAACGCCTTTGAACAGTTGGGGATGAGCCTTCTCCCAGCGGTAGCCTTCGCCAACGAGGTCCGGATCGTCAGCCAGCGCGTCCAACTGAGATTGCGGAGCGTTGAGCCTGCCTTTGAGCGTACTGAACCAGGTGTCCGCGCCGAGGAACTTATTCAACGCCCAAACAAAGAAGGCGGTGTCCGGGAAGAAGCCGTAGCCGAGGCCGAGGCACGGAGCCTTGTTTTCGCGCGCGATGCCCAGGTGCAGCATCTGGCTTGGAATACGGTTATCCCAGGTTCCCGATGTGGACGGTGTGGAGCCGGCCATTTCCAGCAGCACGATGTTGCAACTCCGGATGAAATCCTGATAGCTCATCCCGAAAGCCGGCATCGAGTAGCCGTCGCTGCTGGAGCAGCAACTCAGGAAGGGAAAGCCGGGCGGAAGGGCCTTCTTAATCTCAGCGAGGAAGTCGCCGGACGTGCGGTAGCGCATGTCAATCCAGTCGCCAAAAGCGTCGGAGGCGCGATTGCCCCAAAACGAGGTGTCGGTGACGGGCGGGAGGCGCCGGCCGTATTGTATTTCGAAGCGCTGCTTGCAGTAGATGCAGGCGCAGGCCTGCCAGCCGGCGTAAAAGATGCCGTCGTCGCTCATCAGCCCGTCGATGCCGGTCTCAGCCAGCAGACGGCGCACGTACTGCACGTACGACTGGCGGAAAGCTGGGTTGTTCATGCAGAACTGTTCGGCGTTGTAGGCGGGCAGGTAGACGGGCTGGCCGGTAGCGACGTCAATCATGCGCCAGTCGTTCAGGCGGGAACCGTTGAATTGCCATTCGGCCGCGGCTTCCATCGATGGGTAGAAGGGGACATGATGGCGATTGCGGCGTGTGATGCTGAGGGCTTCCTCCCGATTGCGTGCACGGTGGACGACGCAGTTGGAATGATGATCGATCAGCAGGATCTGGCGCTGGTGCAATTCATCGGCGACGAAGTGGAGAAGGTCATGGATGCGGCTCCAGACGGGAAGGAAGTCCCACCGGAGATGGACACCGAAGGTGAGGCAACAGTTGACGCCGTTGGCAAGAGAGCGATCCGCCCGGCGGCGGACCTTTTCCATGAGTTCGTCGCTCGGCCACGTAAGGTCTTCAGGCGTCAGCCACCAACTGGCGGTCCGGTAGCGGATCGGCGAGGCGGGGTGGTCAGCCGGGGATAAGCCTTGAAGAAGCGGGGCGCTTGCGGTGAATCCAAGCATGGTTTGGAGGGTGGCTCTCCGTGACCAACGGCCGCCGCGCGACGGGCACTGCTCTGAGATAGGCATAGAAACATACCTGAAAATCTCAGTATAGGGCCAGCCATGCGCTCAGCCAACTATTGTTGCCGCAGCCATTCGAGCAGCAGGTTCGCATCGAGTTGCTGGCCGGGCCGGTACCAGGCCCACGTGCCTGCGGCCGGTTCCACCGCCTGGATTGCCCGCTCGAACCGCGCCCTCCGCAAGTCAGCGCCCGACCCACGATAGTAGTCGTTGACTCCGCAATACAACAACTTGCGCGGACCGATCAGGGCAGCAATGTCGGGCACGTCGGCCGCGAGCAGCGACGAGGGAATGACCGTGCCCAGATCCACCGTGAACTCTCCAGTGTCGAGCCTTCCCCACCTCATCGCACTGGAGTTCCACGCCCGAAGAGCCTCCTGGCGCGAACCCCAGGTGGCTGCGTTGATCTGCGACGCGAAACTGTTGACGAACCCGTTGCAGGCGACGCCGGCGATGCGGGGATCCCCGGCGGCCGCCAGCAGAGCCGCGAGCGCGTCGCCGCCGATGCCGGCCAGGAAAACAGGACGGCCGGACAGGTCCGTCCGCCGTTCGATGAAATCCACGGTGCGCTTCAGGTCGAATGCACGGCGGCCAGTCGCGGGACGATCGAACGCGATTCCGTTCGAGACGAAATGATAGTTGTTATCGCGGCGGTCGCCAACGCGGCCGAGGGTTTCGCCACGGCCCCGCAGATCAACCGCCAGGACGGCGTAGCCATTGCTCAGCAGCGGCTCCACTAAGCCCGATTCCGCGGCAACCGCTTTTCCGCCCTCGTGCGCGAGTACGATGACGCCGCGCGGGCTCGCGGGCCGCCAGAGAAGGCCGGGGATGGGTACGCCGATCTCGCTGAGGAAGAGCACCTTCTCGAGTACGCCGCCGTCGACGTTGGTGGTTTGCAGGGAGCGCGGCTCCAGGTTGTGAGGTTTCGGGTCGGGAGGCTGGACCAGCCTCGCAGTGAGGAGACGCGCGGCTTGCCTGGCTTCGGATGAGCCCGGCACCGGCAGGGCCGCAACGGCGCGGCCCGCCATCTCGCGCGCCAACGTCACGACACTCGGAACACGGGCCATCAGGCTTCCCGCGGCGTCGCAGAGAAGTCGCGGATCGCTCTCCGCGAGGGGTTGGACATCGCCCTCCGTGACGGTTTGCCCGTTACCGCTGCCACCCAGATGGCGCAACATCCAGCCGTACATTCGTTCGCGGAATGGCCGCGAATACGCGTGGGGCTGTCCAGGGACCTCGTCGAACCGGGCGAGGTCCGGATGCCCGAGCAGGCGATACAGGGATTCGGTGGCATGGCCGGCCTTGCGCGCGCCGCTGATCGGAAAAATTCCGTCGCGCTCACCTTGCATCATCAGCACCGCGCGCGGCGCAATGAGCCCGGCGATTCCGAACCACTCCATCGAGCGGTACATGGCCGGCAGATACGTGCAGGTGCAGTGCGGACCGCCGTACTTAATCCAATCGTTGAACTGGAAGGTATAGCCGGCGATGGCCGCCGCTTTCACGCGGGTGTCGATCGCCGCTGTGAACAAGGTGTTCAGTCCGCCGCCCGAGTTGCCGGTGACGCCGATGCGAGTGGGGTCGACGTCCGGACGCGTGAGAAGGTAATCGATCGCGCGCATGCTGTCCCAGACCATCCAGCCGGAGATGGTCTGTCCGAGAGGAAGCAGTGCGTATCCGGCTTCGTGGTGATTGTTGCCTTGGGCGACTCGTTCGCCGTGGCCGATGGCGTCGTAGGTAAGAACCACGAAGCCAAGCCGTGCGAGTTGGATGCAAAGCGCCTGGTTCTCGGAGGCGGCCTTCCCAGCGCCGAGATAGTGCCCTATGGGGGCGAGCACAGCGGGACGCTTCCCGGCCGCGCGATCCTTGGGCAGGTAGAGATTCGCGGGAACGGAGAATCCAGGCCGGCTGTCGAAGACGATGTTCTCCAGGATGTAACCTTCGAGTTCATGGACGCGAACGGTGCGGGCATTCAAAGGTGTGCGGCTGGGGAGCTTTTCCAGGCCGATCGCTTGGCGGAACGCGTGTTCGATTTGTGGCCGAAGCGCGCGCCATTCCGCGGCGTCGCGGGGGACTTGCCAGCGCAGCACGAACTCGGCGGAATCGCCCAAGGATTTCGCCAACGCGACGGAACTGGGGAAGACGCTGTCCCCAAGAACGTCAGGACCGCTGATCACCGCCCATCTGGAGTCGACCTGTGCCTGGCACAAAACTACTGCCAGAGTTGCGCCGGCAAGCCAAGAGTTCATGTTTGAAGAAGGCCTCTACGCAGAACTCTAACAGAGTGCGCGAGAAGGGCCGAGGCTGACGCTTCAGCGCGTCACGGGGTCGACGGCTTCGGGATCCACGCCGAGATCGATGAATGCCTGCGCTGCCCGGTGAGCGTCGAACTTGCCTTCGCGCGACAGGCGCGACAGCGCGTTGGCCACGACGGCCTCGGCGTTCACTTCGAAGAAGCGGCGCAGATGCTCGCGGTTTTCCGAGCGGCCAAAGCCGTCGGTGCCGAGCGAAACCAACCGGTTGCCAATCCACGGCGCCAACTGGTCCGGGACGATCTTCATATAGTCGGTTGCCGCCACAATCGGCCCGTGATGATTCTCCAACGCCTGAGTGATGAAGGGTTGGCGCGGCTGCTCGGTGGGGTGCATGCGGTTCCAGCGCTCCACCTGTAAGGCGTCGCGGCGGAGTTCGTTGTAACTGGTGACGCTCCACACATCGGCTGGAATCTGGTAGCGCTCGGCGAGTATCTGCTGGGCGCGGAGCACTTCGTTGAGGATGGGCCCGCTGCCAAACAGTTGCAGGATCGCCGGACCGATCGGGGAGTTCTGATACTTGTAAATCCCGCGCAGGATGCCTTCGCGCACGCCTTCATCCTGGGGCATCGGCGGCTGGACGTAGAACTCGTTATAGATGGTGATGTAGTAGAAGAGGTCCTCGTTGTTCTCGTACATCCGGCGAATTCCGTCCTGGATGATGACAGCGAGTTCGTACGCGTAGGCGGGATCGAAAGTGTGGCAGGTGGGAATGGTGGAGGCGAGCAGCGGGGAATGGCCATCCTGGTGCTGCAGTCCTTCGCCGGCGAGCGTTGTCCGCCCCGCCGTGCCGCCCATCAGAAAACCTTTGCCACGCGCATCGGCGAAGGCCCAAACCAAGTCGCCCACGCGCTGGAAGCCGAACATCGAATAGTAAATGAAGAACGGAATCATCGGAACGCCGTAGGTGGCGTAGGCGGTGCCCGCGGCGGTAAAGCTCGCCATCGAGCCCGCCTCGGTAATTCCTTCTTCCAGAATCTGGCCGTCTTTGGATTCCTTGTAGAACAGGAAGTTGTCGCTGTCCACGGGCTTGTACAACTGGCCCTGCGAGGCGTAGATCGATACCTGGCGGAACAGCGCATCCATGCCGAACGTGCGCGCCTCGTCGGGGATGATGGGCACAATGAACTTACCGATGCCGGGGTCCTTCAACATGCCGCGGAGCATGGTGACAAAGCCGTTGGTCGTCATCGCCGGCCGGCCGCCCGAGCCCTGCAGCAAGTCGTTGAAGTTCTCCAGCGGCGGAGCCTTTACTTCGATGGGCTTTGGCCGCCGCACCGGCAGATAGCCGCCCAAGGCACGCCGCCGCTCATGCAGATAGCGCATCTCGGGGCTGTTCTCCGGCGGACGGTAGAACGACATCTTCGCTACCGCGTCTTCCGGCACCGGAACTTCAAACCGCTTTCGGAAGTGCTCCATCTCCTGCTCGTTGAGTTTCTTCTGCTGGTGGGTCGTGTTCCGGCCTTCGCCCGCTTCGCCCAATCCGTACCCTTTGACTGTTTTCGCCAGAATGACCGTGGGCTGGCCTTTGGTTTCAATTGCGCGTTTGTAGGCGTTGTACACCTTCTGCGGGTCGTGCCCGCCGCGCCGCAGTTTGGCGAGTTGGTCGTCCGACATGTCGGCCACCAGTTCCAGCAATTCCGGATACTTTCCGAAAAACTCTTTCCGGACGTACGCGCCACCCTTGGCCTTGAAGTTCTGGAATTCACCGTCCACGCATTCCTGCATGCGCTTCACGAGTAGACCCGTCTGGTCCTTTTCGAGCAAGCGGTCCCAGTCGTTGCCCCAAAGGACTTTT
>JAEUQD010000681.1 GCA_016789925.1 Bryobacterales bacterium
GGTTTCCGGCTCGGTGGCCGATAACGACGGCAACCCCAAGTCCGGCGCGACGGTTCTTCTCGTTCCCACCGCCGATCGCCACCAGCGCCTCGACCTCTATAAAACCGCCAATTCCGACCAGTCCGGCGCTTTCCGGTTCGCCGGCGTCGCCCCGGGTGACTACCTCCTGTTCGCCCTCGAAGACCATGAGCGCGGCGCGGAGTACGACCCCAAGTATGTCGAACAGTTTTCCTCTTCGGCCGAAAAGCTGAGCATGCGCGAAGGAGCCACCGAAACCAAAGCGCTCAAGCTCCTCGCTCCGGCCAACTAAACTAAATCGGCCACTCGCCCGGTTCGGCCGTTTCCAGTTTGAGCCAGCCTTCCCGTGGCAGCGCATCCAGCGGCAGCGAACCCTGCCACACCGATAACTGAAGCCGCGCGCTACCGCCCGGCCGCACGCGAATGCCCTCCAGCGGCACCTTCATCTCCAGCACCTTCCCGTAAACAGCCTCCACCGGCACAGTACCTGACGCCCGCGCGGCCTTTTCGGCAATCTCGATATCGAACTCACCGGTCTGAAAGTTGAAGTGGATGCGCACGCCATCGGCAGGCTCTTCAAAGTCGAGCCTAACGTAAAGGTTTTGCTGGTCGGCGCCATACAACAACTGCTGAACGAGATAGCGCTGGCCATGCATCGCCCCGGAACGCCCATCCACTCGATATACTCCCGCTCCCATCCACTCAAAATAGGAAGTCACTTCCCCATCGAGGGCCGGCTGAATCCGCGCGGTCGGCTCGCGATGCAGAGCCTCGGCCGACACTCTCAAAATCGGGCGGCTCAATTCATCCGGTGGC
The DNA here is from genome assembly GCA_016789925.1 of Bryobacterales bacterium. Taxonomy (GTDB): domain Bacteria; phylum Acidobacteriota; class Terriglobia; order Bryobacterales; family Bryobacteraceae; genus JADLDI01. The sequence continues at coordinate 835 of JAEUQD010000681.1, forward strand.
CGCAGGCCGAGCGCCCGATACACATTCGCCAGGTGCGATCGGAACAGCAGATCGAATTCCGGTTTGTTCTCCGAGTGGTGCTCCGGACCATACCACCAGCACCAGTCGCTACCCTCGGCGATCAGCAATTCCTCCCAGGCCAGCTTCCGCATCTCTTCCGGAATCGTCCCGCCCTTCACCGTCTGCTCATAGGCGCGGCGCGCCAGAAGCAATTGCTCCCAGGCCCGGTTGTCTTCTTCCGCCCCGATCCATACATCGAAATTCGCGTTGATCCACGAACCCGGAAAGATGTGTCCCAGCGGGTCGGGTTCGACGCGCGCCAACGCTTCGCTCACCGTTAACGCATGAACTTGCGGGTCCTGCGAAATCCGCCGGTAGAGTTCGCGCAAGAACGTGCGGCCGTTCTCTTCATAGTGCTCCCACGCATTCTCCCCATCGAGGATAATCGGCACCAGCGCGTCGCGGCCCGAATTCAATAACGACTGGGAATTTTCCCGGATCCGCCCCAGAAAGTGGGCCGCCGCGTCGTAAGGGTTCATGCGCGAATACACGAATCCCACCAGGTCGCTGAGATAGTGATCGCGGAAAATCATCCGGATCTCCCGGCCGTCTTTCCGCCACACATACGGGCGGTAAGTCTCGTGGCATCCGGCCATGCGATGCAGAGTGCGCGTCAACACCTGGTTATCCGTCGCGGTCCACTGGAATCCAAGTTCCGCGGCAATGCCCAGTGCTTCGTCGGATACCGACCCCTCCGAGGGCCAAAGACCTACCGGAGCCTGCTGAAACATTCCCTCCATGTACTCGCGCGACCGCACAAGTTGGTGGCGCGCATCGTCGGGATAACGGAAGCGGTTCGGCAGTGGAACGTGAGGGTGTGCCTCCGAAGCGATATTGGTATCGCACAGCAGCGGCAGAATCGGATGATAGTAGGGCGTAGTGGAGACTTCGATCTGTCCGTCGGCGGCGAACCGCTGGTAGGCGGGAACCACGCGACGCATGATCTCCACTTGCTTCTTCCCCATCAGCGCCTGATCGTCCAGCGAATAGCTCCGGCCCTTCGCCAGTAGTTCCCGTACCTCGGCGTCATTCGCCTGAAACTCTTCGTCAAACCACGCCAGTTGGCTCAGCATTTGCAAGTCGCGCAGTGTCGGAGCCGAAAAGAAATGCCGCGCCCGTCTCGGGTTCCGGTCCGCCGCCATCCACCCCTCGTAGAGTTCCTCGTATCGCGGATACCGCCGGATCATCCGCGATGGGTGCGCCTGAAAAAAATACTTTAGGACAAACCCCTGTTCTTCTTCGGTTAACTCCTCCGCGGGCTTCAAAGCCAGCCGGAGAAACGGGTCAGCCGCCTGCCCCGCCGCGTACTCCTCGATCTGCGCCAGCATCGACGGCACCAGGTTGAACGTCTGGTGTACTTCCGGAAACTCCTCCAGAATCTGCACCATCCCGTAGTAATCCTTCAGCGCGTGCATCCGCGTCCATGGCAACTGATACTCGTTCCGCATCAGGTCCTTATAGAAAGGCTGATGCATGTGCCACACGAAGCACAGATAGATGTTTCCCATGGCGGTTAACGGCCGAAAAAGCTCCGCGTCGGGCCGGGCGGCTCCGTACCTCGAAGCGCCACCCACAGAATCGCGTTCAGTTCGTCGTCGTCGATACGGTCTGCTTCCGAAAAGTCCATCGCCCCCGACCGCGCGGCCGTCGCCGACTGCACAGGGTTGCGCGCGTCAATCGGAATCCGCGCCCGCTCCGCCGTATACGGAGCCAGGTTCGGCTGGTTCTGAAAACTGCGCCACATCGGCTGCGACGCGGCGTCGTAGGTGGTCATCGGCCGCAGCCCGAGTATCAGTTCCATCGTACGCAGCATCGACGTCGTGTTGTAGAACGTCGAATCGATATGCCCGCCCCGCCGCGTGTATGGTGAAAGCACATAGGCCGGCGCGCGGTGGCTATCCACATGGTCTGGCCCGTTCTGCGCATCGTCCTGGATCACGAAGATCGCCATCTTCCCCCAGAACTTGCTCCGCGAGCACGCTTCCACAATCATCCCCAGCGCGGCATCGTTATCCGCCATCGCCGAAAGCGGTGCGATCTTTCCCGCCGCTGTCCCCGACGTATGGTCGTTGCCCAACCGCACCACCATGAACCGCGGCATCGCGTTCCGTTCTTCCATTTGCTTCAAGTCGGCAAGGAACACCTTCGCCCGATCCACGTCCAGGTAGTCCATGTCGAACCCCCGGTAATCGAAGTTCGTGTTCGCGCGGAGGGTGAAGTCTCGAACGCCCTTCACCTGAGCCCCGCTCGCTGGAGTTGGCGCAATGTTGTCCACAAAATAACCGTAGTTCCGCAGGCTCAAGCCCGCGGACGCCACCTGCGTCCAGATGTAGCCCGCCGGGGGAGCCGCCGTCGGTTCCTGACCTTCGTAGTCGTAATGCTTCCGCCGTCCCGCATAGCTGTTCGGCCACATCTTCTGCACGTAATCTGGCGCAATCGCCGCGACAGTCCAGTTATGCCCATCGGCCGACACGTCCGCCGACACGTAGAAGTTATCGAGCAGCACAAATTCCCGCGCCAGCTTGTGATGGTTCGGCGAAACGTTCTCCGGAAACAGCGTCAACGATGGATCGCCGTTGCCCTTGCCAAGATCTCCCAACACCTGGTCGTACGTCCGGTTCTCCTTCACGATGTACATCACATGTTGAATCGGCGAAGGTTCCGCCGGCGACCGCGGTATTGGGTTGCCCGCCGGAATCTCAAGGTCGCCTAGCAACCGGTCGCGATACGGCGAATTTGTCATCACCGTCCGCGTATAGCCGTCAATGGCCTCATCAGTCAGCGCATCGATAAACGACACCGTGCCGCGTTGGATCGATGCCACGTACTGGTCCGCGCGGATTCCCCCATGCAGTGGAGCCGCCCGTTTCGACGGGTTCGGACCCTTCGGGTTCGCATAACTCCGCAGCCCGCGTCCGTTCAAGATGGCGATCTTCCCATTCGGCAGCGCGCGAACTCCGGTCGGATACCAGCCCGCCGGAACAAAGCCCTCCACAGCCGACCGCGGACCTGAAATATTGGCTATCCCCACCGTGTTCGCATCGGAACAGACGACAAACAACCGGGCTCCGTCGCCGCTCACGGCCAACGCGCTCGGCGTCATCCCCAGCGGTTGCTGCGGTTCCAGCGTGACGTTGATCGTCTCCACTACCCGCATATCCTTATCGCGCGTGATGCCCAACACGTACACCTTGTTCGTGTTGCTCGCCGTCACAAACAGCCGCGCAACATAGGGTGAAGGCTCGCCGTCCTCCACGACCGGGAACTTATCGAGCCACAGCATGTCGGTGGCGTGCGGACCCAGCCGTGTCATCGCCAACGGCTTGCCGTTCATCGTCTCGTGATGATAAATCGCTCCATCCAGCCAGCTCGTCACGTAGAACGACTTGCCGTCTGGATGAAACAGAATCCGGTAGGGACGCCTTCCCGTCTTCCACCGCTCAATCACTCGGCCCGACTGCGGGTTGATCACCACGATCTGGTTATGAAAAAGGTCCGCCGCGTACAGCAGGCGGTCATCGGGCGACAGGGTCACATCTCCGATAAAATCCGTGTGCTTCCGCTCGGCCGCGGGCGTGATCTCAAACGACCGTGCCGGCGCAAGCTTCCCGTCCTCCCCCAACGTGAACTCGAAGATCGTATGCCGCGATCCCCCGCCTACATACAACGTCCGCCCGTTGCGCGTCAGCGTCATCCCCAGCCACGCATCCGCCACCGGGGTCCGGCCTACTTCCTTCTCCGTCGCAATGTCGATCACGCTGATCGAAGGCGGATTGTAGCCTCCGTTCATCACCAGCAGATACTTCTTGTCCGGCGTCACCAGGCTCGCCATCGGGAACGTGTCCACGTTCACCTGCCGTCCGGCCGGACGGATTGTCCACCCCGTGTTCACGAGATATCCTCCACCCGGCAGCGGACCCACCCGCAGCGCCGGCTCCGGCTGCGACAAAAGCGCCAACCCGCCCGCCAGCAGGGCGAACAAACTTAGTAAAGCTTTCACTCGGTAAACCTCTGCGCAATGGGAAAGCGCCGGCCGATGCCGAACGCCTTGGTTGTGACTTTCAGTCCTGGCGCGGCCTGCTGCCGTTTATACTCGCTGCGGTCCACCTTGCGCGCGATGTCCCGCACCAGTTCCAGGGGTAATCCTAGCCTCGCGGCAATCGCCGCCGGCGCTTCATACTCTTCCACGTACGCCTTCAACACCACGTCCAGCGTCTCGTAAGGCGGCAGCGAATCGGAGTCCTTCTGGTCCGGCCGCAACTCGGCCGAAGGCGGTTTCGTAAAAACGTTCTCCGGAATCGCGTTGCGATGACGCCGGTTGGCCACACGCGACAACTCGTACACGAGCGTCTTCGGCACATCGCTGATCACCGCCAGCCCCCCGGACATGTCGCCGTACAGCGTGCAATACCCAACAGCCAATTCGCTCTTGTTCCCGGTGGTCAACACCAGCGAGTTCCACTTGTTCGACAGCGCCATCAACGTCACGCCGCGCAGCCGGGCCTGTAAGTTTTCTTCGGTCACGTCCCGCTCAGTGGCGCCGAAGATCGGGTCCAGTACCTTCAGGAACTCGGTATATGTATTCCCGATCGGCGCAACCTCGAACCGGACGCCCAAGGCCTCCGCCATCGCCCGCGCGTCCGTCAGCGAATGATCCGAAGAGAATGGACCTGGCATGGCCACGCCCGTCACATTCGCCGCCCCCACCGCATCCACCGCGATCGCCGCCGTTAGCGACGAATCGATCCCGCCCGACAATCCCACCAGCACCCGGCTAAAGCCGCACTTGCCCAGATAGTCCCGCGTCCCCAGCACCAGGGCCTCGTACACCGCTTCTGTTTCTTCGGGCAGGTTCTCGTGGCGGTCCCCCTGTCTGGTATCGAGATCCACCAGTACCAAGTCTTCCTGGAACGAACAGGCCGACCCGATCACTTCGCCATCTTTGTCAATCGCGAAGCTCGACCCGTCGAATACGAGTTGATCGTTCCCGCCCACCTGGTTCACATAAATCACCGGAACCCCATACCGTCGCGCCGTCGCCTGGAAAATCTCGCGCCGCAGTGCCCTTTTGCCCATATGGAACGGCGAGGCATTAATCGAAATCAGCGCTTGCCCGCCCCCGGCGAGCAACTCCTGCACCGGGTCCCGTTCATACAGCGGACGCTGCCAGTACTGCTTGTCGTTCCAGGCGTCTTCGCAAACGATAATCCCCAGCCGTCGACCGTTCAGCTCGCAGGCTTCCTGGTGCGTCGCCGGCACAAAGTAGCGACCCTCGTCGAACACGTCATACGTGGGGAGCAGCATCTTCGTCTGCCGGAACACCTCGCGTCCGTTCTGGAGCACGGCCGCGATATTCACCGCGTGTTTGCCCGTATCTGATTGGCTCCGCGCGATACACCCCGCCACCACCGCAATCCCGAGCGGCGCCGTGAGTTCCGCCAGTCGCGCCAGTTCCTGTTCCGCGCGTTCCACGAAGCTGGGCTTCTCCATCAGGTCCCGGGGAGGATACCCCGTCACCGCCAGTTCAGGAAAGACGACAATCTCGGCGTTGCGCCCAGCCGCCTTCTTGGCGGCGTCCACCATCCGGGCCACATTCCCCGCCATGTCGCCGACGGTGGTGTTGATTTGGCCGAGGGCGATTCGCATTTCGGAACTCACCATTGTAGCCGCCGCCGTGGCATCATGTTACCCATGAACCGCCGGCACTTCCTGGCCGCTACCGCCGCCACTGCCTTTAGCCAAACCGCTCCCCAGCAGGAAATCATCGACATCCACCAGCACACCGACTACGCCCGCCGTCCCGACGACGTCCTGCTCAAACACCAGCAAGTCATGGGCGCAACCAAGACCATCCTCCTCCCCGCCGGCAGCTCCTACGGCCTCGAAGTCGGCGCTTCCGGCAACGACCGCTGCATGGAAGTCGCCAAACGCTACCCTGACCGCTTCGTCTTCTTCGCCAACGAAGTCCCCTACCACCCCGAAGCTAAGCAGGTTCTCGAAAAGTACCTCAGCCAGGGCGCCATCGGTATCGGCGAACAGAAGTTCTTTCTCGATGTCCTCAGCCCCAACATGACCCTCCTCTGCGACATCGCCCAGCACTTCAACGTCCCCATTCTTCAGCACTTCCAGTACGAAAAATACAACGTCAACTTCGACCAGTTCTGGCGTGTCCTCGCCAGGTACCCCAAGGTCAACTTCATCGGTCACGCCCAAACCTGGTGGGCCAACATCGATGCTGACCAACCCAAGGAGCCTTCCAGTCTCTATCCTCGCGGAAAGGTGAAAGCCGGCGGCTGGACCGACCGTTATCTCCGCGACTACCCCAACATGTTCGCCGACCTCTCCGCCGGCTCCGGCCTCAACGCCTTTCGCCGCGACGAAGACCATGCCCGCGCCTTTATCGACCGCCACCAGGACAAGCTCATCTACGGCTCCGACTGTAACGACCACATCGGCCAGGGACCCAAGTGCAGCGGCTCCGAACAGATCGCCATGGTCCGCAAACTCGCCTCCCCCGAAGTCCAGAAGAAGCTCTTTTCCACCAATGCCCGCCGCATCATGCGCCTCTAAACTGTTACAGTAGTTGGTGAATGACCGTCGAAGAAATCGAACGAGAATTTACCTCGCTCCGCCAGCAAGCTGAAGCTGTGCGGAGCTATCTTTGACGCCGCTCGCAAGAAAACCGAACTAGACAAAACGGAAGCGCTCATCTCGGCGCCTGATTTCTGGAATCAGCCCGAGAAGAGTCAGAAAATCCTCCAGGACCGGAAACGCCTGGAAACCGCGATCAACCAGGACGCGGAAGTGTCGGGCCTTACCAGCGACGTCGAAACCCTGCTTGAATTGGCCCGCGAAGGCGAAAACGTCCTTACCGACCTCCAATCTGAGTTGAAACGCCTCCGCGAGCGCCTCGAAGTCCTCGAGGACGACATGCTTCTGTCCGGCGAGAACGACATGCGCAGCGCCATCGTCACCATTCACCCCGGCGCGGGCGGCACCGAAAGCCAGGACTGGGCCGAGATGCTCGAACGCATGTACCTGCGTTGGGCCGAGCGGCTGAAGTACGAAACGGTCATCACCGACCGGCTCGACGGCGAAGGCGCGGGCATTAAGTCGGTCACCTTCGAAGTCAATGGTGAAAACGCCTACGGCCAGTTGCAGTCGGAAATCGGCGTCCACCGCCTCGTGCGCATCTCGCCGTTCGACGCCAACGCCCGCCGCCACACCTCCTTCGCCTCGGTGTTCGTCTTTCCCCAAGTCGACGACGACGTCAAAATCGACATCCGCACCGAAGACCTGCGCGTCGACGTATTCCGCGCTTCAGGCGCGGGCGGGCAGCATGTGAACCGCACCGAAAGCGCCGTGCGCATGACGCACGTGCCCACCGGCCTCGTCGTCCAGTGCCAGAACGAACGCTCCCAGATCAAGAACCGCGCCAGCGCGCTCAAGCAGATGCGCGCCAAGCTCTGGGAGTTCGAGATGGACAAGCGTCGCGCCGAAGAAAAAAAGCAGGAAGACGCCAAAGCCGACATCAACTTTGGCAGCCAGATTCGCAGTTACGTCCTGGCGCCCTACCGCCTGATCAAGGATCACCGCACCAAGCTCTCCATCGGCGATGTCGATCGCGTGCTCGACGGCGATCTCCACGACCTCCAGCATGCCTGGCTTGTCTATCGCAAGACCGGCCGTACCGTGGGGACCGACAAAGACGACCTGCCCGAGTAATGGACGACATCCGGCGGGCCGCTCAACTGATTCGCTCCGGACAGTTGGTGGCCTTCCCTACCGAAACGGTCTACGGCTTAGGCGCGAACGCGCTCGACGCCAATGCCGTGCGCCGCATCTACGAAGCCAAGGGACGCCCCTTGACCAGTCCGCTCATCGTGCACGTCAGCTCCCCTGAAATGGCTCGCGGCCTCGCCGCCGCCTGGCCCGAGGCCGCCGAGCGCCTCACCGCCCGCTGGTGGCCCGGCCCGCTCACCGTCGTTGTGCGCAAGCAGCCCGTGATCCCCGATCTCGTCACCGCCGGCCTGCCCACCGTGGGCCTCCGAATGCCGTCTCACCCCATGGCCCTCGATCTCATCCGTGAGGCCGGAGTCCCTATCGCCGGCCCCTCGGCAAACCGCTTTTCCGAAATCAGCCCTACCACCGCGGACCACGTCCGCTCCAGTCTCGGCGACCGTGTAGCCATGATCCTCGATGGCGGACCCTGCACCGTCGGCATCGAATCCACCGTCATCTCCGTCGCCGGCGACCGGCCCGTGTTGCTTCGCCCCGGAACCATCCCCCTCTCCGAACTCGAACCTTGGGACGAATTTGTCCGCCAGGGACCCGCCGACCCCTCACCCGGGCTCGCCGTCCGCCACTACAGTCCCCGCACTCCCTTGCGCCTCGGCCTCCCGCCATTCACCGGCCGCGGAACTTACGTCTACTGGAATCAACCCGCCCCGGCCGCGGAACTCGTCCGAATGCCCCACGACCCTGCCGGCTACGCCGCCGCGCTGTATGATGTTCTCCACCAACTCGACAAGCAGGGCTGGGACTGGATCGCTGTCGAACCCGTCCCCCCAGGCGGCGAGTGGGCCGGTATTCGCGACCGCCTCCAACGCGCCGCCGCCTCGGGATAACCGTCATGGTCGAAGCCGCACTCACTGCCCACGAGCCTCTGCTGGTCAACACGGTAGGCCACTCGCTCGGTGCGCTTTTGTTTGGGCTGTCCCTCTATTTCCTCAAGACCGGGAGTCGCGCCAGCCGTCTCTCCATCGCCGCCGCCGCCCTTGCCCTCGTCTGGAACATCGCCTCGCTTCTCGTCCTTGCCGCCCGCGAAGAGCACTGGCCCGGCCTCGCCTTCCTCATCGCCCTCAGCACGTCCGCTCTCAGTGGACTCCCCGCCGTTCTCCTCCATCTCTCCTTTGGCGACCGTTTTCGCGGTGTCGTCATCGCCGGCTACGTCCTCGGTGGCGCCGCCGTCGTCATGCACGCCACTGAGCATCTCTTCGCCTCCCACCGCGACGTGCTCCTGCTCACCACCATCGGCTTTGCCGCCCTCACCGCCATCGCCACCGCCGGCATGCTCCGCCAGGGCGGCGTCGTTCCTCGCCAGGTTCTCGCCGCCATGGCGCTCTTCCTCTTCGCCATTTCCCTCGTCCACGTCGACGCCGGCGAAGCTCACGAGGCCTGGTCCATCGAACTCCTCGTGCATCACGCGGGAGTTCCGCTCGCCCTCCTCGTCCTCCTTCAGGACTATCGCTTCGTCCTCCTCGACGCCTTTGTCCGCGTTCTCACCAGCCTCGTCCTCGCCTCCGGCGTCATGGCCCTCGCCTGGCCGTTCATCAAAGTCCCGATACCCCAAAACCCCATCCGCGGCGGGCTCCTCCTTGTTGCCGTCAGTGTCGGCCTGGCCCTCTACGCGCTTCTCAGTAGCCGTCTCCAACGCCTCCTCACTGGCATCCTCTTCAGCCGCCCCGACCTCGAACTCACCACCCGCCGCCTCCAAACCCTCTGCGGAGGCGCCCATGACGAAACTGAACTGATCGCCGCCGGCACTCGCGAAATCGCTGGCTTTTTCGAAGCCAGACTCTGCGGCCAACCCGTCCACCCCGGCGAACTGCGCTTTCCCCAGGCCGTCGCTGACCTCCCCGCCCACATCCGCTCCCCCCTCGAGCAGGCCGGCGTCGAAGTCGTCGTCCCGCTCTGGCTCGGACCCGGCGAAGTCCGCTACGCCCTGCTTGGTGCGCGCCGCGGCGGACGGCGCTACCTCAGTGAAGACCTCCAGGCCGCCGAACGTCTCGCCACCCAGGTCGCCGCCCACGTCGAACACTTCCGCGAAACCGAGATGCGCCGCCTCGTCACCGAAGCCGAGCTCCGCGCCCTCGAATCCCAAATCCACCCCCACTTCCTCTTCAACGCCCTCAACACCCTCTACGGCATCATCCCCCGCGAGGCCGCCGGTGCGCGCCGCACCGTCTTGAATCTCGCCGACATCCTGCGCTACTTTCTCCGGGTAGATAATCGCTATATCCCACTTGAGGAGGAACTGGCCATCGTCGAGGCTTATCTCGAAATTGAGAAACTGCGCCTGGGCGCTCGGCTCCGCACGCACATCGATGTCGACAATCGGGTCCGCCGAACCCCCATTCCCGTCCTCTCCCTCCAACCGCTGGTCGAAAACGCCGTCAAGCACGCCATCGCCTCCCAGCCTGATGGCGGCGAGGTCCGGATCGCCGTCCGCCTCGATGGGGACTCCGTCTCCGTCCGCGTCGCCGATACGGGACCCGGATTCGGCGCCAGCACCGTCAAGGGCCAAGGTGTCGGCCTCCAAAATGTCCAGCGCCGCCTCAAACTCTGCTATGGACCCGATGCCGAGCTCCATATCGACTCCCAACCCACCGGTGCCTCCGTCGGCTTTGACGTTCCTCTCGAAAAGGCGATGGCCTGATGCGCGCTCTCATCGCCGACGACGAACCGATCGCCCGCCAGGTCCTTCGCGAGCAGTTGGAAGAAATCGGCGGCGTCTCCGTCGTGGGTGAGGCGGCCACTGGACTCGAAGCCGTTGAGTTGATCGACCGCCTCCATCCCGACCTCGTCCTCCTCGACCTCCAGATGCCCGGCCTCGACGGCTTCTCCGTCGCCCGCCGCCTGAAGAAGGACCGCCACCCCGCCATCATCTTCGTCACCGCCTACGACCGCCACGCCCTCGAAGCCTTCGACATCGGCGCCCTCGACTATCTCCTCAAGCCTGTCCGCCGCGAACGCCTCGAAGCCGCCCTTCAGCGCGTCCGTCTCCAAGCCCCTCCTCCGCCCAAACCCGTCGAGCCCCTCCGCCGCATCGTCGGCCGCCTCCGCACCGACCTCCACATGCTCGACCCCAACGAAGTCGTCGCCTTCCAGGCCGATGGAGAAACCGTCTACATCCTTGCCACTTCCGGCCGCTACGTCGCCAACTATACTCTAAAGGCACTCGAAGAGCGCCTCCCCACCCCCCAGTTCCGCCGCGTCCACCGCAAGACCATCATCAACACTAACCACATCCGCAAAATCTCCCCCCTCTCCAGCAAACGCTGGCTCCTCACCATGTCGAATGGATTAGAAGTCATCGTCAGCAAACGCATGGCCGGAGCCATCCGCGAAGAAGCTCAGTGGTAGCTCCCCTTTGGCGTCTGTTAAGCACCACATTACGCTTTTGGGGTTGGTTAGGTCGTACTGTCCCCGTTGGTTAGCTAGCGTTCGAACCTTGCACGCAGCTCTTTCAACTCCGCAGCGTCCAGTTCGGTGATTCGTTGTTCGAGTTGCTCTACGCGGCTCATGGCGCCTGGTGGGTCGTCGAGACCCGCGCGTAGCCTATGCGCACGTCGCCTCCAGTCGCGTAAGTCAGCTCCTGCACTTGTTCTCCGGGTTGCTCGGCTGGGTGACCACAAGTATAATTCCGGCAATGCGTTCCCAGCTACGCGTACCCCTTATCTGCGCTTTTGTTTTGCCGCTCGCAACTCTTCTGCAGCCGGCACGATTCGGAGCGTGCGCGTTCTCACAAGTCATTCACGCGGATCATGTCACTGTTCGACTGGGCTCGGAAGAAGGGCTCCAAGGGCTTTATCAAGATCTCACGAACCTAGGATTGACGATCACCCTGCGGCCGCGGCAGCGAAGCAACGGAAGCAGTAGCGCGCTCGTGCATCTTGGCGTATTTGGTTTCGAGCTTATCTGGCGTAAAGAGTATCAGAATGCGAAGCCACATTACTCGTCTGTGTTTTTTACGGGACCCGACTTGAGGGGTACCTTTTCGTCGCTCCAAAGCCGTGGGATATCCTTCGATCGGGAACGCGTTGAACGTCCTCGCGAGGACGGAAAATCAGTTGGCTGGACGATTTTCCGGATTCCGTCTCTTCGTACTGCTGAGACTGGGTTGAACTTCTGGGGCGAGTATTCGGATCTACTGCAGGCCGATCTGCAAGAGCAGCGCAGGCGGCGGGAACGTACAGCGAAACTCCCCGTAGGTCCCCTGCAACTTATCGACGTGGCTGAGATCGCTCTTGCCCTACCAGGGGGTGACAGCCGCCGTGAATCGATCGTGGAACTCCTCTCGTTCCTACATCCGCGCGCGGGTGTCGATCCAGCAGCCGGTCCGGCGATTCGACTCATTGAAGGCGACCGATACATCATCGATTCGCTGACGGTTCGAGTAAAGTCACGGGAAGCCGCGGAACGGTACATCCGCGAGCACAATATTACCTTCGGTGGGCTCAAAATTGTCCTTCAGGCGTATTCGGGCAAGTAACCAGCCGGACGTCGAGACGCCGTTAGAAGCGCACAGGGCCGCGAAGCGCGGCGCCAAACCAATGAGGAGCAACGACTTCCGCCGCGCGAAGCAGGCTCCGTTGTGCGCGCGTTCCTCAAAAAAAAGAGAAAAGCTATTCTTACCAGGGTGTACACTTGTACACGTGGCTGCGTTCGAATGGGATGCGCGAAAGGCTGCATCCAATGTACGCAAGCATGGAACCCGGTTCGCCGATGCCGTTGCGGTCTTGGAGGATGAACGAGCGATCACGGTGCGCGACGATGCGCACGGAGAGGAACGATGGGTCACGATTGGAGTAGACGCATTGGCACGAATTCTGACAGTCGCGTATACATGGCGCGGCAAAGCCATCCGGCTCATCTCGGCGCGTCCGGCCACCCCGAACGAACGTAGGCAGTATCTGGAGAACATATGAGGCAGGAGTACGATTTCAGTAAGGGCAAACGCGGTGCGGTCGTGCCCGTGCCGCCGGGCAAGACCCGTGTGACGATTCGGCTGGATGATGACGTCTTAGAGTGGTTTCGGAACGAAGTGGACAATGCCGGCGGCGGCAACTATCAGACTCTGATTAATCTGGCGCTGAGGGATTTCGTGAGCCGAAGCCGCGAGCCACTCGAAAAGACATTGCGGCGCGTCATACGCGAAGAACTCAAGCGGACCGGCTAGAAGCCTAGTCGAGCATCTGCTCAGCCACCGCCAGATCCTCCGGACGCCCCACATCCCGCCAATCCCCCGCCAGCGCGTGCATCATCACCTTCCGCCCCTCCGCAATCAACTGATGCACCGCCGAGGTGACCTCATACTCTCCCCGCGGCGAAACCGGAATCGTCCGCAACTCCGCAAACACCGCGGGTCGGAACGTATACGTCCCCGCGCTATTCCAATTCGTCGTTGATGTCCCGGGCGCGGGCTTCTCCACAATGCGCGTGATCCGATGGTTCTCCTCGTACACGGCCGCTCCCGCAGCCGGATCCGCCACCCACTTCACCGCCGCCACCGCCGCCACTTCCGGATCGCTCTCCAGCATGCCCGCCATCGCCCGGTAATCCGCCGCCTCCATCACAATGTCCCCAAACGTGAGTAAGAACGGCGAATCCCCCACCCACTCCTCTGCCAGCCGCGTCGCCGACCCCGTCCCATTCGCTTCTGTCTGCCTGCGAAACGATACGTGGAGTACTGGATAGTCCGCGAAATAGTTCTCGATCATCTCCGCACGATACCCCGTCACCACCAACACTTCCTCGAATCGTGCCTCCGCTAGACGGTCCAGAATGTGTTCCAACAGGGGTTTGCCGGCTAACTCCAGCATCGGTTTCGGCCGGTCCGCGGTCAACGCCTTCATGCGCGACCCCCGTCCGGCGGCAAGCACAACAGCTTTTTGCATGAGCGAGAAGGTTTACCTACTATAATCGCTCAGATGCCCGCCATGACGCGTGCCCGCTGGTGGATCCTCACCCTCCTCTTCTTCGCCACCACCATCAACTATCTCGACCGGATCCTCTTTTCGGTCCTCATCCCCGTCATCCGCGATGAGATGCACATCAACGACCAGGAATACGGCTACATCAACGGCGCATTCCAGATCGCCTACACCATCGGCTTCATCATCACCGGCCGGTTCATCGACCGCTTTGGCACCAAGATCGGCTACGCCCTTTCCATCGTCTGGTGGTCCGTCGCCGCCATGGCCCATGCCGCCGCCGCCAGTCCCGTCGGCCTCGGGTTCTGGCGCGCCATGCTCGGCCTCGGCGAATCCGGCAACTTCCCCTCCGCCATCAAGAGCGTTGCCGAATGGTTCCCCAAGCGCGACCGTGCCTTTGCCACCGGCATCTTCAACGCGGGCGCCAACGTCGCTTCCATGATCGGACCGCCGATGTTCGTTTGGATGGCGCTGCACATCGGCTGGCGCGCTGCCTTCCTCATTACTTCCGGCCTTGGCTTCATCTGGCTGGTCGCCTGGCTGATCTTCTATCGCCTTCCCTCCGCCCATCCCGGCGTCAACCCCGAGGAACTCGCCTACATCCACTCCGACCCCGAAGAAAAATCCGAAACCCGCATCGGTTGGGCCGACGCCCTCCGCCACAAGCAGACCTGGGGCTTCGCCATCGCCAAGTTCCTCACCGACCCCGTCTGGTGGTTCTACCTCTACTGGCTCCCGCCTTACCTATACGATGTCCGCAAGTTCGACCTCAAACAAATCGGCTGGGCGCTCCCCGTCGTCTACCTCCTCGCCGATTTCGGCAGCGTCATGGGCGGCTGGTTCTCCGGTTACCTGATCCGCCGCGGCTGGCCCAGCGCCAAGGCACGCAAAACCGCGATGGGCGTCTGCGCCGGCATGATGCCGATCGCCGCCATGTCCGCTCTCGCCGAAAGCCCCGTCCTCGCCGTCGCCCTCGTCTCCCTCGCCACCGCCGCCCATCAGGGCTGGTCCGCCAATCTTTACACCACAACGTCCGACGTCTTCCCCAAGGCCGCCATCGCCTCGGTCACCGGCATCGGCGGCTGCCTCGGTGGACTTGGTGGATTCCTCTTCTCCGCCGTCATCCCCGGCTACATCGTCACCCACTTCGGCTACACGCCCGTCATCCTGACGATGGGCACTTTCCACCTCACGGCCCTCGTCGTCGTCCACGTGCTGATGGGCGATATGAAGAAGATCAGTGTCCCTGACTGATCCAGTCCTCCTGCCAGATTGCAGGAACCGACTATATAGTGGTCAGATGGGCGACGGCTTCCACGAGTGCTTTTCGGAATGATTCTTCGTCTCGATGCCCGCCGGCAAACTCCGCGAAAGATGTCATTATCCGGCTTGCAAGTTGGTTGGCTTCATCATCGGCAGAGGCTCGTGTTCTCACATAGTGGTACGCGCCCGCAAAGGCTTGGCGGAAGGCGTCGGCGTCAATCTCATTGGCAAGATACTCTCGGGATGCCTCCCGAATGTAATCAGCGATTTCACTCATGCTGACGCCGCCTCCTGGTTTCATTATCCGTCCCTGATTCTTAATAAATCAGCGGCTAACCCGCCAGGTCTGCGCGCCACGCTTCACAACAGCGAACTCCGGCCCGCCCAGCGAAAGCGCCATGCTCGCCCCGGCGGCCTGGATCGAGATGCTTGACCCGGTCCGCTGCACCTTCGGCTCATCGCTCGGCTTCTGCCCCGCCCGGTACGGACGCAGCAGGGTCACCGTGAACGCCCGCCGCGCTTTGCTCTTACTCGCCGCCTCCACATGCCACTGGTTCGGAATCGGCGGCCTTCCCGCCTCCTTCAAATACCGGTGGTCCGGCTCAGGCTTGTATCCATCCCACTGCCGGAAAGCCAGCGGCTCAGCCGCGATATAGTCCACCAGCACTCCTGCCCGTCCTCGATCCATCGTCAGCCGCTGCTTCTGCTCGTCCACCGCGAACGCTTGCAGCCCATGCAGCATCCACTGATACGTGCTCGGTTCCGGCGCTTCCAGCTCATCCACGATCGCCACCAGCGACGGCTTCACAAACAAAATGTGCCGGTGCGCCCGGGTCAGCTTGCCTTCATAGGCCCGCGTCGCATCCCCCAGCACATAGTCGAACCCATCCGTCAACTGCGACTTCACAATCTGTCCGTCGGGTTCCGGCGTGTGCCCCCTCTGGCCCTGCCCGTTCACCAGCACCGCGTTCTGCGCCGTCGTCGACCACACCCAATCCTTATGGAAGGGCGTCCCATACAAATCGCGATACACGTTATTCGGCAGTAGTTGCTCGCCGTACGCATTCAGCGTGAACGAATTGTGTGGATCGTGGCCGTGGCTCCAACGCCCCATCGGACTCGATTTGAACCGGATTTGCACGTTGTCCGCCGCGTCCAGCAGCGTCGTGTTCAGAATTGCGATCCCCGTCCCCCGGAAAACCTTCGACGGCGGCAGCGAATCGGGAGCCTTTGGTGTCACCTTCGGAACCGCGCTCCATAGAAACGCCAGCACCGGTTCGCCCGACTCTTCCTCGATGCCCCACCGGTTCACCCACCACGCCCAATACGGATTCCGCGCTTGCCCTGTGTAGTAGCGGAAAAACGACCATTCCTTTGACACCGGCCGGTTCGACAAATCGCCGATCCCCATATCCGGCGACCCGGGCGGCGCAGTATACAACCCATAGTCCGCGAAGTGGGCGAAAAACGGCTTCTTGAACGGATCGATCCCCAGCTTCGGCGCAATGTCCATCCACCACGCCGCCTTCCCCATGTACCCGCCGAAATACGACAACCCCTCGTGCCACCCGCCATCGTCATCGCTCCACACCGGATACGCCGCGAAGAACTTGTTCACCGCGTAATCCAGGTGCATGTCCGATTCCGGCGTCTCGCCCAGCGTCGCGATCGCCGTTTCGGCCAGCTTATGCCACGTCCGATTCCCATGGCTCGAATACGGCTGCGACAGGTGTCCCACCCCTTCCTTGATCTCGCTCGACACCCATGCATCCTGCGCTCGCCTCAGCAGAACCTTCCTTATCCGCGCCCGCTCCTCCTCCGTGAACGCCGGGTAGGCCCAATCGTAAGCTCTCGCCAACCGGTGCAACATCGGCTTGGCCGCTTCGCAGTTCAGCTTCCAGTTCGTCGGCCCATCCACATCCCAGGCCGCCAGCTTCAGCGTGAACTCCCTGGCCCGATCCCCGTACCGCTTGTCCCCGGTAAGCAGGTACACAAAGCTCAGCACTTCCGCTTCCTGCAACGCCTTGATCGTCTCCAGCCGGTTCGACCACCAATACTTATTCGTCGCCGGATCGTAGGGCGTTGCTTTGACAGCCGGCTCTGGACTCGGGTCTGCCTTCAACAGCGCCTCCGCGCGTGCCACCAGCCGCTCATATCCTGCCTTGCCCTCGCCCCTGGAGTACGCGCGCAGCTTCATCAGTTCCGCCGCCGTCACAAACAGCCGTGGGTGCGACTTCGGTACCCGGCTCCGTAACATCTCCAAGGTTGGCTTGGGAAACGCCACGGCCGAAGCCGGAACGGTAAATGCGCGCCCCTTGCTCCACCCCGACACGCCGTCCGCGGAATGAATCCGGTACCGCCACCAATACTGGCCCGGCGCAAGGTTTGCGCTGTGCGTGTACACCGGCCACTTCACCTTCTCCACCGTCGTCGCTTGCCCGAAGTCTTCCCCGCGCGACCATTGCACGTCATACCCGGTCGCACCTCTTTCGTGAATCCAGGTCAACGCCGGCGGGTTCACTTCCACCGTCGACTTGTCCGCCGGACGGTACCCCCAATCGTCCGGGGCGGGCACACGGTCCGGCGTCACGATCAGCGCCAGCAGCAAGAGTGCGGTCATCTTCGGAACTCCTTCTCCTAAAAGCAGAAGGGGCGCCACCCCTAAAGGCAACGCCCCTTCGCCATGTCGGTCAAATTCGACCCTGTGTTTGGTACTTCGTGGTCCCCTTCCAATCGGGGTTCATTCAAAAGTCTAACATGGCTTCCGGACTTACACTGGAAGCATGATTCTCCGGGCAGCCATCTTCGCGGTATTGGGCTTAACCTCCTTCGCCGCGACCTTCGAAGTCGGCCCCGGCCTGCCGCTCGAAACCCCCGGCCAGGTCCCTTGGGCCACCCTTGAACCCGGCGACACCATTCTCATCCGCTGGCGCGCCGAACCCTACCGCGACAAGTTCGTCATTTGCCGCCAGGGTACGGCCGATGCCCCCATCACCCTCCGCGGCGTGCCCGGCCCCGAAGGGCAGCGTCCGGTCCTCAGCGGTGAAAACGCCGTCGAAGCGCCCGGCCTCAATTACTGGAATGGAAACCGCGGTCTCATCAAGGTGGGCGGCGCGAGCATCCCGCCCGACACCATGCCGCGCTTCATCGTCATCGAGAACCTCGAACTCCGCTCCGCCCGGCCGCCCTACCAGTTCGTCGATCGCGCCGGCAACCGCCAAACCTACAGCGCCAACGCCGCCGCCATCTACGTCGAGAAGGCCCAGAACCTCACCATCCGCAACTGCATCCTCACCGACTCCGGCAACGGCCTCTTCTCCGGAACCGCCGCCGCCCCCAACATCTCCCGCGACATCATCATCGACAGTAACTATATCCACTCCAACGGCAACGAAGGCAGCGCCTTCGAACACAACGTCTATACCGAGGCTCTCGGCATCACCTTCCAGTTCAATCAGCTCGGCCCCCTCCGCGCCGGCTCCTCCGGCAACAATCTCAAGGACCGTTCCGCCGGCCTCATCGTCCGCTACAACTGGATTGAAGGTGGCAACCGCCAGCTCGACCTCGTGGAAACCGGCTCCCCCACCCTTCAGGAGGACGAGCGCTACCGCACCACTTTCGTCTACGGCAACATCCTCGTCGAACACAATGGCCCCGGCAACAACCAGTTAATCCACTACGGCGGCGACAGCGGCAACCTCGCCCGCTACCGCAAAGGAACGCTCTACCTCTACCACAACACCCTCATCTCCACCCGCCTCGACGCCACAACCCTCATCCGCCTCTCCAGCAACGAGGAACAGGCCATCGTTCGCAATAACCTGCTCTATCTCCCCCCGGGCAGTGGACCCCTCGCCCTCGTCGATGCCGCCGGCATCCTCGACTTCAGTTACAACTGGCTGCAACCCGGCTACCGAATCACGCGCAACACCCTTTCGGGGACAGTCCTCGATTCCGCCAACCTCCTCGGCGACGATCCCGGCTTCGCCAACCTCGGTGAGCGGAACCTCCGCCCCACCGCCGCCAGTCCTGTCGTCGATGCCGCCGGCCCGCTGCCTGATGTGATCTATCCCGACCGCGAAGTCCTGGCCCAGTACTATCTCCACCAGGCCGCCGAGCTCCGGAACACCGTCAACGCCCCCGACATCGGCGCATACGAGTTCATGCCACCCGTCCAGTAAGGTGAGCCCACGCTCCCGCTAACACGATCCCGATCAGCATCAGCGCCACGCACAATCCCGTCCACAACCCGGCTGCCCCCCAACCGGCCCCGAAACAAAGCCAGTAGCCCAGCGGCAACCCAATTACCCAGTAACCTCCCAGGTGCGTCACCGCGGCGATTCGTGTATTGCCCGCGCCGCGCAATGCGCCCGTCGCCACGCCCTGCGCGCCATCGAACAACTGGAACAGCGCCGCCAGCGCCAGCAGAATCACCGCTGCATCGATCACTGTCTCATCCGGCGTAAACAGGCGTCCAATCAGCCGCGGCGCGCCCACAAACAAAACGCCGAACGCTCCCATAATCGTCACGCCCAGCCCGATCGCCGTCCAACCGGCGTCCCTCGCCTGCCGCCAGTCCCCGCTCCCCACCCCCTGGCCCACCCGCACTGCCGCGGCCGACCCCAGTCCCAACGGCACCATGTACGAGAAGCTCGCCGCGTTGATCGCAATCTGGTGCGCCGCCAAACTCGTCGCATCCAGCTTCCCGATCAACGTCGTCGCCAGCGCGAACACCCCCACCTCAATCACAATCTGCATCGACGCCGGAAAACCCAGCCCCGCCAGCACCCGGATACGCCCCCAATCGGGCCTCCAAGCCGCACGCCGCAATCCGCCATCCTGTTTCGCATCCCACCAATATGCGTACCCAACAAGAACGCCCGCCATATACACCCGCGAAAACACCGTCGCCCAACCCGCGCCTTCAGCGCCCATCGCCGAAAAGCCCAGGTTGCCAAACACCAGCACCCAGTTCACCAATGCGTTCACCACGTTCGCCGACACCAGCGCGAACATCACCACCTTCACCTGGTTCATCCCCTGCAAATAGCGCCGGAAGGCCGCATACACCAACAGCGGCGGTGTGCTCCAGATCAGCGCCCCCACATACGGACCCGCCGCCTCCACCACCGCCTGGTTCACCCCAAACACCGGCAGCAACGGAATCCACGCCCATTGCGCCGCCATCAACACCGGAGCCAGCGGCAGCGCGATCCACAGTGCGTTCACCAGCGAATGATGGCAATCCGTCCGGTCCCCCGCGCCGAATGCCTGCGACACCAGCGCATCCAGTCCCAGCATCATCCCCATCCCCAACACCGCCACCGCGTAGAACAGCACCCCGCCCAGGCTCACCGCACCCATCGCCTCTTTGCTCACTCGACCCACCATCATCGAGTCCACCACCGACATCATCATCCACCCGAATTCCCCCAGCACCAGCGGCAGCGCCAGCGTAATCAGTGGCCGGATCTCCCGCCGCACTCCACCCCACGAGACCATCTTTTCACCTTACCTTGTAGACTAGTCCCAATGGCCAGCCAGCGCCTCGCCTCGCTCGACATCTTCCGCGGACTCACCATGGCCTCCATGGTCATGGTTAACAATCAAAGCCGGGGTGGTTACTACCAACTCCGCCACGCCGCCTGGCATGGCTGGACCTTCACTGACCTCGTCTTCCCCTTCTTTATCTGGATCGTCGGCGTGGCCATGACGCTCTCCACCGCTAAGCGTGTCGAACGCGGTGAGAACAAGACCCAACTCCTCATCCACACCATCAAGCGGGCCGCGATCATCTTCGTCATCGGCCTGTTCCTCAACGGCTTCCCCAACTACAACCTCTCCACCCTACGCATTCCCGGCGTCCTCCAGCGCATCGCTATCTGCTACCTGATCGCCGGTATCATCTTTCTTTACTCGGGTTTGCGCGGCCGCATCTTCTGGCTCGTGGGCTGCTCCGCCCTCTATTGGGTCCTGATGGCCCCCGGTGGCTACGACATGCACACCAACTTCGCCGCCCGCGTCGACGCCATGTTCCTCAGCGGCCACATGTACTCCGCCACCAAGACATGGGATCCCGAGGGTCTCATCTCCACCCTCCCCGCCATCAGCACCTGCCTCTTCGGCATCCTCACCGGCATGCTGCTCCGCACGGCGGTCCCCCTCGCCGAAAAGACCACCTGGATTTTCCTCGGCGGCAATGCCCTCGTCTGGCTCGCCGTCATCCTCGACAACGTTCAGCCCATCAACAAACCCATCTGGACCGTCCCCTACGCCCTCCTCACCGCCGGGCTCGCTAACATCGTCTTCGCCGCCATCTACTGGTTCACCGACGGCCGCCGGCATCGCGCCTGGTACACCCAGTTCTTCACCATCTTCGGCATGAACGCCATCGCCGTCTACGTCTTCCACGGCCTCTTGGGCCGCCTCCTCGGACCCTCCCTCCGCCCCGCCGTCTACTCCCTCTTCGAAAGCACGGCCGGAGCCGCCAACACCTCCCTCATCTACTCCCTCATCCACGTCTCCATCTGTTTCCTCTTCGCCTACACCCTCTACCGCCGCGGCTGGTTCCTCAAGTTCTGACCGCTGAAACACTGGGTGCAAGGACAGACACGGGATTATGTCATATTGGACATAAGAGTAAAATGACATATGGTCAAGACAAACCGTTGGTTTGGCTGAAGGG
>JAEUQD010000775.1 GCA_016789925.1 Bryobacterales bacterium
CGGCGGAGATTTGGGCGGCGGCCGCGAGCGTGGCCGCAATCCGATTGGTCATATTGATGCCAAACGGTAGCGGCGGTAAGCCCAGCATTGCGCTGAAGTTGACCTGCGATGGGCCTGCCGCTGGTCCGGCTCCGGCCACCAAGGCCAGTTGCGCCGCAATCGGGGGAATTGGGATTTGAATGCCAATTAGCGGCAGCGTCGCTTGAAACTGGCTCTGGAGACTACTCGTGCAGACGCAATCGATCATGGTTTTACGGAAAAGGCCCTAGTGGGGCCAGAGTTTCATACTTGCGCGGCAGACGTCAAGTGTTGGTGAAACGGCAGCGGCCAACAAGATCACTACATGCGTGATGTCCTCTCCGCGAATCTCCGTTTTGTCCGGTTCGGCTGTACTAGCCAAACCGGCGCTCACCGTTCGCCAGCCCGTCTTTACTCCTGTCGCGCTGACCCACACAGGGGTTTTAAGTCCCAAGCCGGCGATTCCCGTGGTCCCGGTGCGTCCACGGCCATTTGGCGTCAACATCGCTCAGATTAAACGCATCGACCCCGTGGTCGGGTTGAAGCTGTCCCGATTTCCGTGGCTACTCGGTGGCGTGGAACGGGCCAAACTGAAGGCTCCGGTCGCACCTTCCGACACGATCACGGTCGACACCATTTTTGAGGAGCCGCTCAACCCAGCCCAGAAATACTGCTGGCCGCGCTATGAAGTGGACATTGAGAATGGCACCCTCTACCGGGTCCGCTATCGGAAGGAAGGGGCCGGGTCGCGCCTGACCGTGCACCTGCGCCGGCGGGTCCGCAACCTTGGGGGCGTCAAGGAACTGACCCACCAGGTGGCTGTCCTTCTCAGTTACAGCGAATTGGTCAATGGGAAGCCCTCGGCCGTCGCTGAAATCGCGCTACCTGAGGTGACCGTGGACGGCGACGTGATCCGCGCTGAAGTCCTGGTGACACAGTTGGCCCAGCGCGACCAGATCTTCCGGGCCATGACGGAACCGGATCTGGGCGCAAGGCTGCTCGTTCGTCTCAGCGCCGGTGTGGCCGTTCCTTTGCCGCGGCGTCCGGCGGTCGATGCTCAGGGCGCGACTTTGCCGGGAGTGATCCAAAAGCAACTCTACCGGGAGAGCGAACGAGTAGTGGATTTACCCCTGCCGTTCCTCTTTCCCACCAACCTGCACGCGTACGTTTTCGAGGGCTTGGGAACGGTGCGGCCCGGCGCCGGCAGTGGACTGCTGCGCCGCCAGGTGAATTGGGGTGGACGCTTTCACAGCTACTATCAAGCCGGGCTCGGCAGCAACGTGTTTTACTACCTGCCCGATACCTTCAAGCTCGCGCGGCGGCCCGCGGCTCCGCACGAACCGTTTGCCAGCGTACGTTTCCAGTCCGACGACGGATCCCTCGAACGGATGCAAGCCGCGTTTTCGTTCTTCGCCGTGCCTGTCCTCGACCAGGAACGGCTTCTCGGCTCGGTGCCCGTGCTGCGCGGGTTTGTCGATGCCGATGTACTGCGGACCGAAGGCGATGTGCAACTGGAGCCGCTGCTGCCTTCGCCTGAGAATCTGAAGCTCCGGCTCTCGTATCCCGGGGCGAATGCGCAGGGTGGACCCTTCGAACCCCGTCCCGGTGCGACCGTCGATTTGCGGACCGGCGTCACCGACAGCTTGACGATGCCGCTGGTTCAGTTCCAGTCCCTCTACGATGCGTTGTTCGCCAGCAATGGGCTTTCGCTGGCGGGCGTCGTGTCGTTCCAGATGGGCGACGTGGGCGAGGAGGTTCCGTTCACCCTCCGGTTGCACGACACCGCCGAGCCGCTGGTGGGATGGGTGCAACAGGGCGCCACGCTGAAGCTGACCAACGAGATTGAAAGCCCGCTCGCATTTCAGGGTGTGAAGGCGCTGGTCAAGGATGCGTCCGGCCAGCGGTCGATCAACGTGCCCGGTCCGGTACCCCCCATCCACCTGGCCGTTGGTGCCAGCGCCGAATTCCGCCTGCCGCCGGATGTGGAGGTGATCGATGCCGACCTGGCGGGCGCCGAAGCCGAGACGGACCGCGAGCGGATGTTCTCGCTCGTGCTGGATCCGAGCACGACGCCCGTGTATTTGCGCCCGCTGACGGTGAAGACGTTCAAGGCACTGTTCGCCGCGCCCGCCGCGCAGCCGGAACAGCAGTTGATGGCCATCGTGCTTGATTTTGAAGGCGGGCTCAGCGTCGAACTCAACGCCGACCAGTTGGAACAGAAGATCAAGCTTCCCGTGCCCATCGCGAACTATGTTCTCCGGCGCGCCGACGTCGGAAGCTATCGCTACAAGATGAGCGTTATTCGCCTCAACGGACAAACCCGCGACAGCGAGTACCGCACCGATGACACAGGGACTCTGTTTCCGAACATCAGGTGACCGGAGATGGTATTTCGCGGCGCGCTGGATTTCGGCAGTGGCGTGGCGGGAGCGGCACATCTCTACCGGCTTTGGCAAAGCGACGCGGGCTTCGCCGTTCTGCCCGTTGGGCTCCGGGTCGCGACACGCCCTGACGGCGTCCCGGACCTGATTCTCGAACTCGTGCGCGGGCCCAACCCGATGTCCGGCCCGCAACCCTACGGCGTTTTGGACGTGCGTCTGGAAACCGTGTCCACCCTGGAACAGGCATTGCCGCTGGCCCGCCTGATCGCACCCGCGGCGCAAGTGGACGCCGCGCCGCCGGAATCTGGCTGGTTGCGGCTGCGGGCGGGTGGAGAACTCCTGCTGCCGCCCGCACCAATGGCAGGCAGCGGCGTCGGCGCCCTCCGCACCACCGTTCGCCTGACCGACAACGGAGCGGCGCTGTTGCATGGGGCGCTGTTCAAAGAGGCGCTGTTGGTGGAGGCGGTCGCGGAACTGCGCTTCAGCGGTGTGTCTCCGCGGGCCGAAGCCGCCGTGCAGTTCGACCCCGCTATCCTGCTTGCGCGGCTGCTGGCACAGTCCAAGACCGGTGTGCTGGCTTGGGACGCCATCGTGAGCTGGTTTGCGTCGTTGCCACCGGAGGTGACCGTCCTCGGTGCCGTGGACCAGTTGAATCGTGTGGCCTTCGGCGAGGCCATGGCCGACCGTGTGGCCGCGCGCTTTGGCCGTTTGGTTCCGTCCCTCGAACCGGATTGCCGGATGTGCGTTCACCTCGAACTGTCCGGGCCCGGCCATTTCGATTGGGACCTGCGTGAGCCGTTCCTGGCGCAGCGGCTGTTCCCACTCACCTTTGACGCTTTCGACGCCGTACGCCGCGGCGGCGCCGCCACCGCGGTCCGCCACACGGTAACTCAACCGGTGCAAAGCGGCTATCTGCTGGCGGAAGTCGCCGCGAACCTGCCTCGCGAGCGGCCGGGCGTGCTGAGCTGTGGAGTGCATCTGCACGCCGCGCCCAGGCTTCCCTTCCGTCCCCAGGCGATCAATGAATCCGTCGAGTTCCACCCGCCGGAAGACCGCGCCCGCGTGCTCCTGCGCTTTGCCCCCAACGAGCCGCCGCGCTTCCTTCTGCGCGCCTTCGCCGTCATCGAGGAAACGACCGGCATTCGGATGTTGGAGGGGCCGGAACGGGAAATCGAGGGTCCCGACGCAAGGCTCACCGTCGATGACTTTCCCGTGCGGTTCTTGCCGCTCGAGATCTCTCCGCAACTGGCCGAACTTGCGGAGGTGGAAGCGATGGCCGGCCAAGCCCGAGCCACATTCCCCAGAGGCGTACTTCAGACCACCCTCGTGTTGCCGCGCGAGGCCGACCCGCTGGTGCGCTGGACCGCGGCACGCAACGGGCAGCGGTTGATTGTCGAAGGCGGGCAACGGTTGGATCTGACGCGCTTTGCCGGCTATGGATCGCACACCGTGTCGATCGAAGTTGCCTTCGCTCCCGGTGATAAGGCGGTGGTGGCGCTTGACTTCATGCCGGAAGCGTCTGGCGTGGTGACGACCCTTGCGTTCACTCCTGCCCGGCCCAAGCGGGAGTGGACCTGGTTTGCCGGTTCGCCCTTTGCACCCGGCTATCGGTACCGCGTCTTCGATGCGAACGGCCCGCGGCCATGGTCCGCGATTCAGCCACCCGGCACGGCGCTGCAACTGGAAGCTCGGAGGTTATCATGAGCGAGGCGGATTGGGTTGTCCCGGAACTGTCGCCCTCGGGCGAGCCAAACGTAATGCTGCTGCGAACTGGCGGCGGCGGCACGCTGCAACTGGGAGTTCAACTGCGCGCGCCGTCGGTGGATTCTGTAAGCGAGGCCCGGCTGGAAGTGATGAGTCGGGGTGGCTGGCGCACGCTGACGAGCTCCACCACGCAGGGGTATCCGCCATACACTGCCGTGTTCAATGTCGGCTTATCGCTCGATGAGGCAGTGGCGGCGGCCAGCGCCTTGAACGGTGTCGCGGGCCAGGTGCGCGTCGTCTACGAAGCCGGCCGGACCACTGAGAACGGGGCCGAAGTGGTTGTGGAAGGCGACGTCAAAGACGCTGCCGGACGCCCCGAAATCGACGTCGAATGGATAGACAACGCGCTCGCGCAAGGCATACTCACGGTGCGCGAAGAGCACTGGGGACCGTCCGGCGAAGCCGTGCTGGCGCGCGCCGCTTCCGCCGCCAAAGACAAAGCGGCCTTCATGATCCGCTCGCTCTCCCCCGGTGAACCCACGTTTGTCCGCAGCACGGTCAGGTTGTCGGAACCCACCCGCGTTCACGAGTCCCTTCCCGGTGATCTTGGCCCCTGGTTCCGAAAAACGAAGGGACGCGTGTTGTGGGCCGGGTCCACGGCCACCCGGTCCTCGGTAGCAGTGCGCGTGCGGCTGGGCTTTGAAGGCAAGGATGCGCCCATCGCTTTCATCCAGTTGCGCGGGGAAGGGGAGACGGCGCTTCGCGGGCCGGTGTTTCCGCCCGTCACGCTCGCTCCCACGGCCGGCGCCACCGTCGAAGCCGTTACGCATTATTCTACCGGCCAGCCTCCCTACGCCACGCGCCTGGCTGTCGCCGCCCAGGAACTCGTGCTCCAGCCGGAAGATGTTGGACTGACGCAGGTAGAACTGGACGCCAACGCGCGCAAAGCCGCCGGCGCGAAAACTCTGACCGCCACCGTGAGATATCTTCGCGGCGGTGAAACGGTAGAGGACTGGATTGTCACATTTCGTTACGGCAATTGGACTGAAAGCTGGTTTGTGGTGACTGCCGGGAGCCCCTCCGAATGGGAGTACGAGTGGAAAGAGACTCCGGAAGTGGGTGAAGCCGTCGTTCACCCGCCTGCCCGAACAACGAAAGCCACAATTCGCCTCGATTCGTAAGGAGGATCCTAATGCTTGCCTGGACAAAGCAAATCCCGGTCCCGGGTGTGGACGACGTCGTGGCCTACGGCGACGACCAATCGCCGTGGCGCTTCTATCTCCTGCCCAAAGCGCCCCGGTTTCGCACCGATTCCAGCGGGATGCCCGTCTTTAAGTTCCTGAAATACCGCATGCCCATCGAAAGGCCGGGCCGTAAGCCGGGCGGCGGCTTTCTTATCTGCGACGTTGCCTTTGCACTGACGAATGCTTCCCTCACCAAGTGCAAGGCGGCGCTTCAGGAGATGGTGAACTC
>JAEUQD010000787.1 GCA_016789925.1 Bryobacterales bacterium
AAAGGAGTGCGCTTATCTTTATTCTCCGCTGCCGTCCTGCTGCTTGTTGGTTGCGGGGCTCCGCCGCAGTCTCCCGCGCCTTCTCAGTCCGCCGGGGCGGATCCGGTGAGCGAGGCGTGGTACGGGGAAACCATCGCGAAAGTCAAAGCCATGAACCGGGAAGCCGACAAGTTGTTCCAAGAGGGGAAGCAGGATCCGGCGGCGGCCCTGATTCTGAAGGCACAGCCACTGGCCAACCGCCTGATCGCAGTGCCCCGGCCGACGTTCGAGGGAATGGAGGCGGCATCGGAGTTGGATGACCTGTATGCGCGAATGCTGGTCTCGAATCGGAATTATGGCTGGGCCCGCATGTTCTATCAGAAGAACTACGCCCGCTGGAAGAACTGGAAACCGCAAACGGAACAAACGGCTTCGTATCTGAAACGTGCGCGGGAAGGAATCTCCGTCTGCGACAAGGGGATGGAGAATTAGGCGCCCGGAACGCCTAACTCCACCGCGGATAACAACCGAGCACTTTTAACATGTCGGCCAGTTCGCCAAGGTGGTTCAATGCATTGACCACGCGCGGCTCGGAGGTATGTCCCAGGAGATCGAGGTAAAACAGGTACTCCCATGGCTTCCCGCGCAAGGGGCGCGACTCGATTTTCGCCAAGCTGATGTCGCGCAAGGCGAAGGCAGACAGCGCCCGGAAGAGCGCTCCCGAGACGTTTCGAGTGGTAAACACCAACGACGTCTTATAGCCCTTGGGGGCCGGTGCATCCGGTTGTCCCTTGCGGCGGAGAAGCACGAAGCGGGTGAAGTTCTGCCGGTCGTCTTCGATGGAACGTTTGAGGATCTTACAACCGTATAACCCGGCCGAGAGTGCCGAGGCGATGGCGGCCGAGGCCTCGGGCTTTTCTTCGGCGAGCATCTTTACGCTCCCGGCCGTGTCGTAGAAGGGAACCTTTTCTAATTGCGGGTTGGAGCGAAAAAACTCCAGACACTGATTGAGCGCGACCGGATGGGAAAAGACCCGCTGCAAGGATGCGAAGCGAACGTCTGGGAGCGCAATCAAATTGTGCACGATTCGTACGCTGGTCTCGGCCACAATCGGCAGGTCGAAACGGAGGAGATGATCGTAATTCTCGTGGACGGAACCGTGGAGCGTGTTCTCGACCGGGATCATCGCGGAGTCCACCTGCCGTTCGGCGACCGCCCGGAAGACGAGTTCAAACTGCTGATAGGGAACCGCCTCCACGCCGGGACCAAGCAACTGGTGAATGGCCATGTGGGAGAAGGCGCCGCGTTCACCCTGGAACGCAACGCGACACACTGTTCCGCCGGAAGACTGTTTTCTCATTTCGGTCCCTTCAAGTACGGACGCCGGGGTCCCACCGGCGGGCCTCCGGAGAAGGCGCTCCGAGGAGATCCAATACACGATCGATGGTATGGTCCACGATGTCGTCGATGGTCTTTGGATTGTGATAGAAAGCGGGCACCGGCGGCATCACAATTGCGCCCATCTCCGCCAGGGACGCCATGGTCCGCAAATGCCCGACGTGTAGCGGAGTTTCGCGAACAAGCAGGATAAGTTTACGACGCTCTTTGAGGGTTACGTCGGCGGCTCGAATCAGGAGATTGGATGAAATTCCAGCAGCAATCGCGGACATCGTGTGGATAGAACAGGGCGCAATTACCATTGCGTCGGTGCGGAAAGACCCCGACGCCAGGCGGCAGCCGATGTCTTCATTCGGGTAGCTATGAGCGGCCTTTTTCTTGAGGTCAGGCGCCAGCAGGCCCATCTCCAAGAAGGCCGTCCGCTCGGCGGATCGAGATAGGACTAAGTGTGTCTCAGTCCCGGGTTGGAGGCCGAGTTTTTCCAGGAGTCGAACGCCGTAAACCGTCCCGCTAGCGCCGGAAATCCCGACGACGATTTTCAAAATTCGCCTCCTCAGTAAATTCTTGTTCTGAATTCAGAACAAAATTCAAGTTTCCGCTGTTGCTACGATGTGCTCGCGCTCGCTATAATTCTGGCCTGAGGCGGTTCGGCGGCAATACATGGAGCCACGCGATTCCACGACGAGCCGGCAGTTCGTCACCCTGGCAGATAAGCGAACCCTTGAAGACGCGGGTCAGCGGCTGAAAAAGGTTCGTGAGCGTTTGGGCTTGCGTTACCGCGACGTCGAACAAGCCAGTCTCAGTATCGCACAGCGCCAACAGAACGACGAGTTCTCAATCGCCTTGAGCCGTCTGGCCGACATTGAGAACAAAGGTACTGTGCCCACCATCTACCGGTTGTATAGCCTTTGTGCTATCTACCGTCTAGACCTGATGGATGTTCTCCAATGGTACGGTGTGGATGGTTCGGCTCTTCCTGCCGAGGCGGCTCAGATTGAACTGGAGAAGACGCACGTACTCGGTTTTGGTACGGGCGGCCATGGTTCAGTAGCGGTACCACTCGCCCTGGACCCCGGAATTGATTTCCGCCGAACGACTCACCTGAGCCGTTTGATTCAGCGGTGGGGCACACTACCCCTCATGCTGCTGAATGGAATGGATTTGAAGAGTCACCGCTATGCCTTCATCGGTACCGAGGATTGGTCGATGTATCCTCTGATTGCGCCGGGTTCCCTGGTGATGATCGACGAGACCAAGCGCAGGCCAGGCTCTCACGTCTGGGCGACGGAGTTTGAGAGGCCGATCTTCTTCTTCGAGCATCGCGAGGGATTCGCTTGTAGCTGGTGCACTCTCGAGGGTGGCGAGTTGATCCTCCAGCCGCATCCAGCCTCGATGTGCAATCCCCAGGTTTTCGCTTACCCTTCGGAGATCGATATCATCGGGCAGGTGACCGGGGTGGCTATGCGTCTGGATCAGGGACGGAAACGCCGAGTTCGTTCTTGAGGAGCGTGAGCAGGATCTGCAAGTCTTTCAGATAAAGATCGCGTTGAAAGCCTCGAACCGACGTGGGAATAAAGTTCCGGTACGGGGCGAGCCGCAACCAGGTTTCCAGGATCGTTCGCCGATCTGTTGACAACGACGACAGGTAAAGGTCCAGGTCGGCTTTCTGATGCTCGAGTTTAAATTCCAGCCATTCGTTGTAGTACTTTTCGTGACTTTCCCGCAGGGTGCGGTTGGCTTCTTCTTCCCCAAATACCAACGCTAACCCGTGATGCTCGTAACGGCCAGTGTTGAGGTTTCGAAGGGAAGCGAGGTAGACGAGTCGACCAAACACACAAGGGATATGCGATAGCGTGTGGCGCCAAAGGTCTGCTGCAGCTCCCCGAGGTAGCTCGCGCGACATTTTAATCACTTGCGATGTCGTCTCCCGACTCGAACGTCAGCCATCCATATTGTAGTACGAAATGCCAGTTCCGAAACAAGACCCATTGCATCGGGAGAAGCCCTTAGGGAATCCCAGGGAAAAACCTTGTTCTAAAAGTCGAAAATATCTAATTTCTGTTGCATGCTTGCACTGTGCTTTCGCTACTCTGAAGTCGTCTTACGGTCTGGTTGCGAAACGAAAAAAAGGAGAACACAAATGTTCAAACGCCTTCTGCTTCTTGCCCTCGTCGCCCTGCATATGGGCTTAACGACCAACTACGCTGCGGCCGATTCGCCGTGGCCTGTCTGCTTCCCGTGCCCGGATGAAGTCCGTTAGTACCTGAAAGGAAAAGAGAACCATGATGAAACGCCTGATTGTTGCCGCCCTCCTGGCCTTGAATATTTTTGCGGTTGCGAGCACGACCGCGACGGCCGATTCGCCGTGGCCGGTGTGTTTTCCGTGCCCGGATGAGGTCCGTTAGTACCTGAAAGGAAAAGAGAACCATGATGAAACGCCTGATTGTTGCCGCCCTCCTGGCCCTGAATATCTTTGCGGTTGCGAGCACGACCGCGACGGCCGACTCGCCGTGGCCGGTGTGTTTTCCGTGCCCGGATGAAGTCCGTTAGTACCTGAAAGGAAAAGAGAACCATGATGAAGCGCCTGATTGTTGCCGCCCTCCTGGCCCTGAATATTTTTGCGGTTGCGAGCACGACCGCGACGGCCGACTCGCCGTGGCCGGTGTGTTTTCCGTGCCCGGATGAGGTCCGTTAGAGGCTTTTGAGGAGCGTTCTACAGCAAGCGATTACGGAACAACCAGAGGTAGACCACCGGAAGCGAGAAGAGACTTGAGTCGACCCGGTCGAGCCAGCCGCCGTGCCCCGGAAGCAGCGTACCGCTGTCCTTGAGGCCCCCGCCGCGCTTGAGCGCCGATTCGCACAGGTCACCCAGTTGTCCCGCGATGTTTGTCAGGGCGGCCAACAAGACGACTTCCCAAACCGGCAGTTCCGGAGCGAAGTGCCAGAGGAAGCCGAGCCCGAAGAGGCATGAAAAAACCACGGAAGCGACGGTCCCCTCCCAAGACTTGCCTGGAGAAATCCGGGGCGCCAGTTTTCGCCTGCCAAACCGGGAACCAAAGTAGAAAGCAGCGCCGTCTCCAATCCAGTTCACGGCCAGCGTAAAGACCAGCCAGAACGGTGCGATGCCCCGTAAAGCCACGGCACACCGCCAAGGCACGAAACAATACAGGAGGCCGAGCGCCAACGAGGCTGCCTGAGGGAGGACCCTGGCCATGTCCCGCGTTCTGAGCGCCAGCCCAAAACCTAGAAAAACCGGAATCAGGAGAAGCGCCGGGTCCACCGCCGGCAGGGTGACAACGGCGATTCCCGCCGCCAGTCCGGGCCAGAAGGCGATTGGAAAGTCGTGGGCTGCCGACAAGCGGGCATACTCGTGAAAGCAGAGTGCCGCAATCAAGGCTGTTACCCCGATGAAAACGAGTGGGTGAGCCCACACGGCGACGTAAACGACGATGGGGACCAGAACCAGCGCCGTAACCAAGCGTTTCATGGACGGGGAGTATCGGTTGCACCCACCAGTTGCTCTTCCCGTGCCGGCGAAGGGGGCAGTCCGCCAAACCGGCGATCCCGTTTCTGGTATGCCAGCACGGCACGCAACAGGTGCGATCGGTCGAAATCGGGCCAGAGAGTCTGCGTTACGTAGAGTTCGGCGTAGGCGATCTGCCACAGCAGGAAATTCGAGATCCGCATCTCGCCCGAAGTGCGAATGAGGAGGTCCGGCTCGGGGAGATCTGCCGTGTAGAGTGCCGACGAGATCATCTGTTCATCCACGTGCAGCGAGTCGAGACGGCCGTTCCGCCGGGCCTCGCGAAGCAGCGTGTTGAACGCATCCACCAGTTCCGCGCGGCCACCGTAGTTGATGGCCAGGTTGAGCCGCATTCCGGAGTGGTCCGCAGTCTTGTCGATTGTCTCCTGAAGGTCCTGCCGAACCGAGTCGGGCAATTCGGCCCACCGCCCAATCGCGTTCAACCGGATATTGTGTTTGCGCAACCGCGGCAATTCGCGGTGGAGGTAGATCCGCAGTAAGCGCCACAGAGTATCCACTTCCGCTCGGGGCCGCTTCCAGTTCTCCAGGGAAAAGGCATACAGGGTCAGGGAATGAATCCCCAGGCGCGCACACGTTTCCACCGTGGAACGTACCGCATCGATTCCGGCCTGGTGACCCGCGACACGGGGCAGCCCGCGCTGACTGGCCCAACGTCCGTTGCCATCCATGATAATGGCGATATGAGCGGGTAGCCGCTCGGGACTGATGGCGAGCGCTAGATCCCAGTCCGGATCGCCGGGCTTCAGGCTGTCAAGGAGGGCCTGCATCGTTACCGAGTCCCTCTAGTATATCGGGAAAGGCGAGGGAATTCCGAGGAAAGATGAACGAATTGATGATCCGACGGGCCTGCTTGGCCGACGCCGAGACGCTCGCCAGTTTCAACGAACGAATGGCCTGGGAGACTGAGCATTTGACCCTGGATGCGGAACGGATCCGCCTCGGTGTTCGGGCCGCGCTCGAAGATGAATCCAAAGGCTTCTACCTGGTGGCGGAACGCGGTGGCCAAGTGGTCGGGCAACTGATGGTGACCTACGAGTGGAGTGACTGGC
This sequence comes from Bryobacterales bacterium, assembly GCA_016789925.1. GTDB lineage: Bacteria > Acidobacteriota > Terriglobia > Bryobacterales > Bryobacteraceae > JADLDI01. The sequence continues at coordinate 5,971 of JAEUQD010000787.1, forward strand.
GGAATGGAGCTTTCTGGTGGATCCAGAGCGTCTATGTCTACCCGGACTACCGCGGCCAAGGAATCTATTCGGGCTTGTACCGACACCTGGAGCGATTGGCGCGGCAGACGCCGGAGGTGTGTGGCCTTCGCCTGTATGTGGAGCAAGACAATAACCGTGCGTGCGAAGTGTATCAGCGGCTCGGGATGACCATCACGGCATACCGATTGCTGGAAGTGGACTTCGTCATCCAGCGGCCGGATCCCGCCGCCCATTGATTGCCACCAGGGAGCGCAGGGCCGATCGCCGGACCACCGGGTGGGGCGATTCGAGCAGTTGACGCAGAATAGTTACAAACGCCGGGTCCCGGCATCTGCCCATCGCCCACGCGGCTGATGCCTGAAACCGCGGGTCTGGGGAATGTGCCATTCGTTCCAAGAGGACTGGGGCGTCGCGATCCTGAAGAAAGTAAAGCCCGATCGCAGCGTTGACGGCCACACGGGGACTTGGGTCTAAGCTCGCGTAGTGGAAAAAGGCGCGCAGTTCCGGAGTATCCTCTCCCCAGAGCGACTCCAGGGCGTTGGCTCGCACGCGTGGATCGGCGTCGTGGGCATAAGTGTGCAGGACTTGGAGGTCACGCTTTCCCGCGCCAATGAGTTTGACAGCTTTCGACCGGAGCGAACTGTCGTCACTCCGCAATAGCCTCATCAGCACCGGAAGGGTACGTTTGCTCGGCGGAAACGCGTCGAGGAGGAAGAGGATCCGCCGGGCTTGGCACCGTCCCTCTGGCGAGTGCGGATCCAAGCGGGTCAACACCTGGGCCAGGCGCAAATCCAAGGTTGGATCAGCGGCATACGCAACGCGCGCCAGACTGAGTGCGCGTCCTGCCGACGATGCTCCTGGATCAATCAACAGGCTGGTTAGCGACCCTTGCGCCAGCAGCAGGTGGACCAAGGTGTCGGTGGCCGGTGAGCGCGGTGTCGACAAAAGAAAGTCCACGGCCACAGGCAACAGCGACTGGCCGCAGTCGTTCAAAAGCAGGCGGACGGTTTGTAGATGCCGCGCCGGATCAAAGGTAAAGGCGCGCAGCAAGTGCAGGTAGTTGGCCTTGGCTTCGTCATTGCCAGACAGGGTCTCTCCATAGCCGGGCGCCAGGTTCACGTCTAAAACATCGGCGGAAAGACCTCTGAAGAATAGGCCTTTCCTTAAACGCCGCGTGCCCGCCAGGCGGCAATTTCGTTGGTGAGACGCTCGCGGACGGTCAGATACTCGTTGTTCTCGAACCGGTTGACCTTCTCACGCGGGTCGAGCCGGAGGTCGTACAACTCATTGGGCCCGGAGCCGTTATCGCGCAGGACCAACTTGTAGTAACTGTCCCGGGCCATCTCCGTATTGCGGAAGTGGCCAAAAACGGTCGCAGGCCATTTCTGCCCTTTTGCCAGGGGTTTGTTCATGGCCAGAGGCGCATAACTTCTTCCGACGTATTGCTTTCCGGCCGGCAGGCTGACCCCGGCGGCGTCGCAAACCGAGGGCAGGAAGTCCGTAAAACTGACCAGTTCCGGACGCGTTGCTTCCACGGGGATCTTGCCCGGCCAACTCCAGAGCATCGGGACCTGCATCACCTCTTCGTACATGTTGATGGGGTCGGAAGCCAGCCCTTTGCTCCACAGCCCATGGCGACCGAGCAGATAACCATTGTCGGACGTGAAGATGATGAGGGTGTTCAAGAGCTGATTCCGGGCGGTCAGGTGTTTCAGGAGAACCGGAATCTGGTCATCCAAGGCGGTCACGGAAGCAGCGCATTTTCTTAAATTTCCGAGAGTATCTTGAAGAAGATTCTTCTCCCGGAGGGCGTTCGCCGCGGGAGGCTCCCAGCCGACGGAGTCGAACTTGGTGTTGGCGTACAAATCGTAATAGCGCTGCGGATGGCCGGAATAGGGAGTGTGGGGGTTGAAGTAGCTGGCGGTCAGGAAGAAGGGCTTGCCGGGAAGTGCCTGGTCAAGAAACTGAACCGCGTGACGGGTGGTGAGTTCGGTCAGGTACCCGGTTTCTTTGATGGGCTTTCCATTCAAATACATCTCAGGGTTCTGGTAGGGGCTGGAGCCGCCGTTGAAGGTGTAGGTGTAGCGGTAGCCATGGCCCGGTTGCGCGTCGTCTCCCATGTGCCACTTGCCGACATACCCGCAGTCGTAACCAGCCTGGTTCAAAATGTCAGACAGCATGACTTCCTGGGCGAAGGACGCCGGCGGCTGCGCCTGCCCCTGGGGAGGATTCTCGATGGGATTCGGGGTGAGGAAGTCGTGGATCCCGTGCTGGCGAGGCACCCGCCCTGTGAACAGCGTGGCACGTGACGCGGAGCAGATTGGCGTGACGACGAAGTTGTTCAGGAAGCGGACTCCCGAGCGCGCCAGACGGTCGATGTTTGGCGTGAGAATTTCCCGATTGCCGTGGCAGCCGAGCATCCAGGCCGCGAGGTCGTCGGTCAGAATCAGGAGGATGTTGGGCCGGGCGCTAGCGGCCGAGGAACCGCGTCTTTGGGCGGCCAGAGGAGCGGCGGCGGCCGAGAGAAGTGTACGTCTGCTGAGGAAAGACATAGGAAGCTTAAAGAACGTCGGCAAATCCTCTCTTCAACTGGCGGAAAAAAAGGCCGCCGATGAAGAAAGAAAGGATGCTGTAGAAGGCGATCACGCCGATCTCCTCGAGGTCCGGCGGGCGTGCGGAGAGCAAGCGCTCGCGGTAGGCGCGGACGAGGTAGGCCAGCGGGTTGTATTCCAGAAGCCACTGCACCTCGGGGGGATATTGCTGTTCAAAGACAAAGATCGGCGTGAGCCAGAACCAGAGCGTCATCACCACGGAAATCATCTGGGCAGTGTCCCGGAGGTAGACTTGCAGACTCGCCGCGAACCAGCCGATCCCCACGGCCAGGAGACCGGTAAGAAACATATAGATCGGCAGAAACACCAGATGCCAGGACAGATGGTGGGTGGTCAGAGCGATCGCGATGACGACGAGGATCAAGGTAAACAGATGATTGATGAGTGTGGAGAAGAAGATAGAGAGCGGAATGATCTCCGAGGGAAAGACCGTTTTCGTGATCAGATTCGACTGATCGACCATGGAGTTAGCCGAACGCTGGACCGTTTCCTGAAAGAGGAACCATGGCATCCAACCTGCAATCAGGAATAGCGTGTAATCCTGCGTCACTTCGCCCCGCGGAAGAGTCACCTTCAAGCAAATGTTGAAGACAAACGTCCACGAAAGCAGCAGGACCAGCGGGTGAATGACACCCCACAGCCAGCCAGCCGCCGATCCGATATACCGCTGCTCGAAGTCGCGGCGGACGAGTTCCAAGATGAGCGCGCGTCGCTCAATGAGGTTCCGGAGGAAGAGGCTACCGGGTAGATGCCGCAAACCAACAGTCTACGACGCCAGCGCCCGCTTGCAGTAGTCCAGGCACTTTCTGACTTCCGCAACCGTATCCTGCCCCTTATATTCGTATTCGATATTGGCAGGAATATTCAATTTCTTACGCTTCAAAAGTTGAAGTACTTCTTTGATTGGTGTATCGCCTTCGCCGAACGGGAGATTGGCTCCCTGATTCTTCTTTCTGTCTTTGATGTGGAGCGTGACGATGCGAGCCGCGTTCTTGTCCAGGTAGTCCACGGGATCGAAGTTGGCGGCCGTGAAGTGTCCGATGTCGAGGTTGATACAGATGTACTCTGACATTCCTTTCATCGCCTCGGCGAAGTCTTCCGGACGGGCGAACTCGTTGGGCTTAATATTGGAGTGGTTGTGCATGCCCACCCGGATACGGTGCTTGCGAGCGAAGGGGTCGATGCGCCGGGCGGTGGTGACATTCGAGGAAGCGGTAATTATTTTGACGCCGAGCGCCTTGGCCATGTGGAAGCCGCGGTCGATTTCCTCGTCGGTGAAATCCTCGCGAAAGCTGTAGTTGTAGGCGTACAGGTCGATACCCGCAGTGTCGAACTTCTTCCGCACGTTCTTAAACACGGCAAGGTCGGCGGACAGTCGCCATTTCCGAAGTTCCTCGCGGCTGAGCTTCGGCTCGACGTGGCCGCTATACATTTCCACCGAGCCCAAGCCGATTTCCTTCATGGCGACGATCGCTTCATCGAGAGATCTGTCGCGAAAAGAGTACGACTGTACTCCGAGTTGAACGCCCTGGACCTTAGAGTCGATTTTCGCGGCGGCCAACAGTGGGGCGGCTAAGGCGGTGGTTACAAAATGTCTACGGGAAAGTGCCATATAGTTCTCCTGCGAAGCCGCTATATTACCATCCGCGCGAGTGCCGATGCGGGAGATGTGCGACAAATTGCGTGGTCGGCACTGGTTCTCATTGCTTTGGGCGAGTCCTGTTGGGGAGGAGTCGCGCTCAGGCTTCATGGGAACGGGATCCACTGGCGGCAGCCGCAAATCAGTCTGAAGATCAGCCGGACGGTTCACCTGGCAGGCAGCGACCTCGGCGTTGACGCACGCGACACGGCGGCGGGTGTCCATGCCACCGTCGTCGACGCGATTCACCAATGGGTGAAGGCCGGCGAAGGCGCCGTGAAGATTGACGTGGAACTGACCGACGCGCAGCAGGTGTCGCCGGGGCAGAACCTGGTGACCTTTACCGATCCGGCTCCTTTCGACAACGGAACCTGCAACAAAGACGTGATGGTGGCCTGTGCGCTTGTGAATTTCGACCCCGGAAGCGGAGAATTGCTGAGTGCGAGCATCGCTTTCAATCCCTATAAGCGCCACTCCGCGATCGGGATGGCCGGCACCAACGACATTGGACTGGTGATGTTGCACGAGGTCGGTCATGTGCTGGGTCTGGATCACACACCGTTGACGGATGCCGTGATGTCGGCGGCGGCCGAGATGGAGACTTCGGGCGTCAAGGGAGGCCATTATGCGCCGCGGCGCCTCACGTCCGACGACACGCTCACTTTGCGGTCGCTCTACGGCGACACCAGCGCGCTGGGACGTTTGCACGGGCGAATTCTGCAACATGGCCAGCCGGTTTGGAATGCTCATGTGATGGCCATGACGCCAGACGGACTTCCGGTGTATTCGGCCCAGACGGATCAGGCGGGGCAGTACTCGTTATTGCTGCCAGCCGGCAGCTATCATCTGCTGGCGGAGCCGCAGGATGGCCCGACTCTGGTTGCCGGACCCGTTTTTCCGACGGTTTTCTGGACAGCGAGTGGGGGCCACGCCCTGGAGCGAGATGGGATCGATTTGTCGGAGGCCGAAACGAAAGTGGGGCTCGATTTCGCCGTGGGAGATGGGTTGACGCTGAATCTGCCTCACATCGGTCTCCGAGCGAACGGGCGCTATGTGGGCTATCCGCGGACAGTGGTGGCGCGAGGCCGCAATTACGATTTGGGTATGGGGCGAACTCCTCCGGGGACTCCCGGGCAAGTCCGGGTGGTCGGTTCGAAGATCGAAATTGACGGTGACCCCGTCATGCCCGCAAGTGGACCGGGGTTTGTTTTCCAACGGATCAAAGTACCTGAGGACACGCTTCTGGGCGCCTACACGGTGCAATTCCATACCGATTCGGTGGGGGCGGTAGCGGCTGGGGCGGTGCGGGTGGCGCCGAACCCGCAGATCGAGTCGGTAGGTCCCGCGGAGGGCGAGCCTGGTGAGCCATTCATCGCCGGACAACAAATCGTACTCACAGGAAAAGACCTCGCCGCCGGAGAGGCGAAAGGGGAGCGCTGGTCGGATGGCGCTCCGCTGCAGACGCAACTCGAGGGTACGGTGGTGCTTGTTGGGGACGTCTACGCCCAACTGGTTAGCGTCCATCCCGAGCGCATCGTGCTGATTGTTCCCACGCTGCCGGGTACTGAGAACGCGCCGATCCGGGTGATGACGGGGATTGGGGTGGAAAGCAATGTCCTCGAAGTGAAGCTGACCGTACAATGAGGAATTGTTCGCCTACCTGACGGTTCTGCCAAGTCTGCTTCTCATTCTGCTTACTGGCACGGCCCTGACACGGAAACTGGAGCTGCCCTGGAGTGTCCGGTTTGGCGTGGGGGCGGCGGTCGTGTCGCAGGCAGTGTTTGCGCTGCTGGCCATGAACGTCGCGACCCAAGCTGTGGTGGGCGGCTTGATTCTGGTCTGGGCGGTGGTGGCTCTGATCTGGCTAAGGCCTGGGCCAGTCAAAGCCGAGTTTCCGCGGCTGCCGGCTTTGGCCTGGGCGCTGGCTTTGTGCTACGGGGTCCTCTATGGGATTCATGCAGCAGCACCGGAGATCCAGGCGGACGGTTACACCTACCATCTCGGCCTCGTGAAGCAGTGGCTTGCCAGAGGCGGCCTGACGCCGGACGTGGGCTTCTACGAGATGCTGCCGCAAGGCATGGAATCGCTGTTTTACCTGCACAGCCTGTTCTTTGGGCTGGGAGGCGCAAAGCTGATGCACGCCGTTTTCATCCTGGCGGGGGCCTGGGCCATCTACGACCTCGGTGTGCGGATGGCAGTCACGCCCTGGCCCGCAATCGTCCTATGGGCTTGTTCGCCGGTGGTGGGTATTACCGGGACGGCGGCTTACAACGACGTCGCGTTAGGCTTTGCCGTGGTTTGCACGGTGACACTGCTGTGGACCGGGCATTGGCGACTCGCGGCCCTGATGGCGGGATGGTGCTACGCTCTGAAACTCCCCGGACTCGTTTTCGCGGCAGCGGCGTTTATTTACATTGCCAGCCGGCGGCGCTGGCGCGACACGGTGGTGGCTGGGCTCCTGCTGGCGGTGATGGTGGGTCCGTGGGTGGCGCGGACGTGGTGGATGTCGGGGAATCCCGTTGCGCCTTTGTACAATCGATGGTTTCCGAACGAGCAGTTCCACGTCAACACCGAGGAGGTCACGGTGCAGTATCTGCGGTCGTACGGCGTAGACTGGTTGCATCGTGGCTGGGAGGTGGCGGTGGGAGGGCAGAAGACCACGGGGCTCCTTGGCCCGGTTTTTCTACTGACACCGTTGGCGCTGGTTGCGTTGCGACGGCGGGAAGGACGTTGGCTGTGGGGTGCCGTCGGCGTGGTATTGGTACCTTGGATTGCCAATGCAGGGACACGATTCCTGATACCGGCGGCCGCTCTGCTGGCCATTCTCCTCGTGATGGCGCTGCCGCGAAGGTTGGGGATCGGCTTAGCGATGGTGCACGCCATCTTGAGTTGGCCCGCGGCGATTCCGCTCTATGCGGATGCGCATGCCTGGCACTTACGTGGACTCCCCTGGCGCGCGGCGCTCGGCTGGGAGAGTGCGGACCAGTATCTGTCGCGGGAACTTTGGGAGTATCGAGTGGCGCAGATGGTGAACCGGCATGTGGACACCGGGCAGGTGGTGCTCGATTTTCTGGGGTTGCCGGACCTGTACGCGAATGGACGGCCCGTGCGGACGTGGCAATATGCCGCCCCGGACAAGGCGCTGGACACGATCAAGACTGCGATGGAATATGACCAGACGCGATTCTACGAAGTGACAGCGGATTGGAAGGGGGGCGAGGTGCGGGGCGTGCGGATTAGGAATGGGGAGGAGAGTCAGTGGCCGTGGGGTCTGCAAGAAGTGACGTTCGTGGAGGGGACCACGCCGATCCGGCCGCGGTTGAGTTGGGAACTATCCGCGTCGCACCATTCCCTGGATGCCGCGATGGCGATGGACTCCAATTGGTCGACTCGCTGGCAGACGTGGCAGGAGCGAACGCCGGGCATGTATTGGCAGGTGGAGTTTGCGACGCCGGTGAGGATCTCAGCGATGAAGATTATCTGCTACCGCGCGGATGCGGCACGGTTGCGGTTTGCAGGGCTTCAGGCGGACGGACAGTGGAAGGACCTGGGGGCGACGCCGCAGATTTCGATCCCGGTTGCATTGAGCCTGCGCCGGCAGGCCACGAAGCATTTGCAGAGGCAGGGTTTCCGCTGGATTCTTGTGAGGCTCGACGGTGGCGGCCTGGAACCGGTGAGCCGAGCCCTGGTTCTGCATGCCAGGGACTGGGGCCTGGAAGTGGTCGAACGGCTGGATGGGGCCTGTCTGCTGCGGCCACGTCAGTCAGGCAGTGAGTAGGCGACGACGTTCGAGCCTGCGCAGATGGCGACGTACTGCTTGCCGTCCAGTTCATAGGTGATGGGCTGGGCGGAGATTCGCTGGCCGTTGTTAAAGTGCCAGAGCGGCTTGCCGGTTTTGGAGTCGAGGGCGGTGAGGAAACCCTGGTCGTCTCCGGAGAACAGCAGTCCTCCCGCGGTGGAAAGCAGGCCGGCGGCGTAACGGCGGGAGTTGACCTGGTGGTGCTCCCACTGCAATTTGCCGGTGGTGAGGTCGAGTGCGCGCACGTACATGTTCCAAGGGTCGGCGGGAGCTTCGACGTAGCCGGTGGCCATGTAGGGGAAGCCGCCCGGCCGGAATGTATCCTTGCCCTTGTAGTTGATGCCGCAACCTTCCTGGGCGACGACGTAGAAGTAGCCTGTGTCGGGGCTGTAGGCGGGGGACATCCAGTTGGTTGCCCCGGAGGTAGCGGGGCAGGTTTTCGTCCCTTGGATGGACGGGAGGATGCCGGGGGTGCGCATGGGACGTCCTTTCTCATCGAGTCCGGTGGCCCAGTTGAGCTTCTTCACAAAGGGTGTGCCGTGGAGGAACTCGCCGGTAACGCGGTCCAGAACATAGTAGAAGCCGTTGCGGTTGGCCTGAACGAGAAGCTTACGGGGTTTGCCTTTGTAGGGTGCGTCGACGAGGATCGGGATTTCGACGGCGTCCCAGTCGTGAACGTCCCAGGGGGTGAACTGGAAATACCACTTGAGCTTGCCGGTTTCGGCATCGAGGGCGACCATACTCTCGGTGTAGAGGTTGTCACCTTTGCGGACGTCGCCGTCGAAGTCCGGAGCCGGGTTGCCAATGCCCCAGTAGAGGAGATTCAGTTCGGGGTCGTAGGAACCGGTAAGCCAGGTGTTGCCGCCGCCGTGCTTCCAGGAGTCGCCGGCCCAGGTTTCGTTGCCGGGTTCGCCAGGCTCAGGGATGGCTTTCCAGCGCCAGAGGAATTTGCCGGTTTCCGAGTCGTAGGCGGTGAGGAAGCCGTTGAGGCCATGGTCGCCCGGGGCGATGCCGGCGATCACTTTGCCTTTGATGATGAGCGGCGCGGCGGGGGACCAGTAGCCGTCTTTGGTTTCGGCGATCTTGGTTTCCCAGAGCAGAGACCCATTCCGGGCGTCGAGGGCGACGAGATGGGCATCGGGGGTGGTCATGTAGACCCTCTGGCCGTAGACGGCGACGCCGCGGTTGGGGCCCTTCTGGAGAGCGGGTTGGCGCTGGTATTGCCAGATGAGCCGGCCGGTACGGGCGTCGAGGGCGTGGACCTCGTTGGGCTGGGAGACGTACATGACTCCGTTGGAGACGATGGGTACGCTCTGAAGCCCGCGCGCTTCGGGGACGTGATAGATCCAGCGCGCCGAGAGGTTCTTGACCGTCGCCGTGTTGATCTGCTTGAGGAGACTATGACGTTGGGAATGATACTGGCCGTTGTAGTGAAGCCAAGTCTTGGGGTCGGCCTTGAGTAACTGGTCGTAGGTTACCTGGGCCGACGCGGCGGCAGCGAAAAGAAGAAGCAAGTATTTCATTTGGGGTCTCTCCGGCGCGCCTGGCGGGCGAGGAAAGCGAGAAGGTCCTGGAATTCCGTGGGGGCGAGTGTCTTGTCGAGGTTGGCCGGCATGAGCGGTTTCGTGTCGTAGTCGATGCGGGCGGCCTGGGAGCGGTCGATCAAGTGAAGATTGCTATCGATGCCGAGGATCTGCAAGGAGAACGGGTTTTCGTTCTTGACGATGCCGCGGAAGCTCGCGCCGGATTTCATGGTGACGGAGACGGGCTGCCAGCCACGGGAGGGCAGAGGCTTTCCGGTGGTGAGGGCTTGGCGGATGTCGTCCAGCTTGCGGTCCACGCCGAGGTCGGAAAGATCGGGTCCGGCGATACCGCCCTGGCCGCGGATCATGTGGCACTGGGTGCAGTTGCCTTTGCCAAAGAAGATCTGTGCGCCGCGTTGCGGATCGCCCTGCACCGGGACGTCGACGGCGGTGGCGCGGAGGGACTGGATGTAGGTGACGATTTTGGAATTGTCATCGTCCTTGATAGGCAGGCCGGGCATGAGCGTGCCCTTGATGCCGTTCTTGATGGAATCGAAGATCTCTGCGTCGGTGACACGCGTGTAGCGGCGGCCCGCGCCCAGGGCGGGTGCGCGGTCACCGACAGCGCCGTCGACGCCGTGGCACATCGTGCAGGAGCGATTGTAGAGTACACGGCCGGCTTCGACATCGGCAGGATTGAAGGAGCGGCGCATCATGCCGCGTCCGCCACGGCCGCCTTGCCCACGGCGCTGGCCAGGAGCCTCTTCGCGCGCCTCCGCAACGAAGATGACGCGGCCGAAATTCTCGGGGGTGTGGAAGCTGCGCTTCTCGCCGCGGATGGGGGACCAGGTGGACTGCTGAGCGTTGGTTTTACCGCCCGTTCGCATCAGGTTGAGCCGCCACTCGTCGCCGTCGCGAGGCGGAATATGGGCGGCATCGCGGGTGAAGTTCTTGAGGGGAATGGCGAGTTCGACGATCCACTCGCGGTCGTCCGGGGATTCGTCTTTGGACGGCTGGCCGTGGAAGCTGGTGCGGTATTGGACACCCTCAGGGTCCCAGAATGCGCCGCCGGTGTACCAGTCGGTGCGGGCCCGATTGAGCATTGCGCCGATGGCGTTGATTTCGAAGGTGTAGTAGTTGGTGACCTTTTGGGGGTTGGGGGAAATGAAGATCTCAACGCAGTCGTCGCGGGTGACGGGTCCGTTGCGCTGGGTGACGTAGGCGGAAATGTGCCGGTCGGTGGAGCGCCAGGAGACGTAGAGATTATTGTCGTCCCAGAGTAGCTTGGCTTCGGTGGGTTCTTTGTCGCCCGAGGTGTGCCAATTGAAGATGAAATCGGAAGTAGGCGAGGCGTCGCGCCAGGCGGCTTCATCGAGTTTGGCATCGACGACGATGGGCGATGTGGCGCGTTGAATACGATAGTCGTCGGCGAAGGAAAGGGGGACGCTCAGGGCGACCAGGAGCCAGCGCATAACAGACTATAGTACACTCACGAAACCATGAAAAAATCATCGCGACGCGGCATGATGGAAGCGGCAGCGGCCCTGGCCCTGGCCGGTTCTGTTCCTTTACAGGCTCAATCGGGACCTCCCACCTACAAAGATTTGATTTTCCTTT
>JAEUQD010000811.1 GCA_016789925.1 Bryobacterales bacterium
CTGCCCCAATACATCGCTCGCCACACTCCCTAACTTGATGTTCGCCGTCTCTAATAACGCCCGGATCTGATTCCCGACACGCGTCCTCTCCTCCACCAGAGACACCCGGTCCCGCAGTAACTCCCGTAAGTACCGGATCTCTGGCGGCGGCACGAAGCTCGCGTCTAACCTCTGGTCCCGCAGAAACTCCGCGATCCGCCGCGCATCCCGCCGGTCGCTCTTCCGCCCTAGTAACGCCTTCACCTGCGCCGGGTTCACCAGTAACAGCCGGAAATGCCCTTCCAAGACGTTCCACACCGGCCGCCAGTACACCCCCGTCGATTCCATCGCCACCTCGGTCACCTTCAACGCCTGCAGCCAAAACCGTAACTGCCGCAGATTCTCCGTGAACGTCCGGTAGACCTTCACCACCACCTCGCCCTGCTGGCCGTCCGGCGGCAGTACACATACCGTCACCTGGTCCTTATGGACATCGATTCCACAACAACGCCGATACTTCCACGACATGCTCCACTCTCTCTTTCTGCCGCGGAGCACAGGACGCTGGCAGTAGTAGACTTTCCTTCCCGAGTTCGTAGACTCATTTCACCTGACCCAATCGCGTCCCGGACCAAATTCACAAACGGGCTCGTGGCGCCAAATCACAGTTCGGTCTCGCGTGCTCCCGGCCCTTCCAATTTGCCTCACCTTCAAGCACGTTTTCATCCTTCACCGTATTTTCGCCTCGGCGAAAAATGGCAATTCACAACTAATCGGAATTTATATTCAGCTTCTTTTCTTCTATTTGCAAAAAAGTATCGATTCATTCTTTTACCCCCTCTGCAAAAATCGCACCAGATCGGGCCGTTACGCCCTCTCTCCAATCCCTCGCTGTCACGCGTTCCACGACGAGGTAACACTCCATGCATTCCGATAAACAAATCGAAGTTTCCCGCTGCAGCGGCGCACTTTCCCGCGGTCCCCTCAATTACCGCAAGCTTGCCCCACCATCGGCACCACTGCAATTTCCGGAGAACGAACCCAAGGAACTGTAGACCAATTCAGCATACTGGAAACTTTTTATGTGGCTTTACGATGATCCTTACGAGCCTTACCGGCCGCGCTCCATCTTTCGGAGAAGGCCGCCGGAACCACCAGCACCGCCGCCACCACCGCCGCCGCCAGCCGGAGGCGAAGACAAGGTCGAAGAATTGCGCGAAAAACTGAAGGAATTCGTCCAGACGATCATGGAGGTTCTGCGCCCCTACACCGACGCCTATGAGGCCGTCCTCGAGTGTTGCCGCCAACACTCGACCGTCAATACACCACCGCTCAAATACGCCACGTGACACAAGACGGAATCGGAGGAGGTAGATGCCTTGTTCCAGCCGCCCTTCCTCGGCGGCCCTTTACGGCACGGGGACGCTTACCAGACAAAGTCCTTGGCGGTCTTGCGCCGATGGTAACCGTCCAGGATGTGGACTACGCGAAGTTTCTTGAGCTTTGGGGAGGATAGCTGGCCGATCGGGATGTAGACGATCTTCCGGTTGAGGTGGCCGGCGATAGAGCGGAAGATGGAGCGCGGAGGGCGGGAGCCGACATAGACGACGTGCCGCTCGCGGGAGTAGTCGAGGCCGGCCATCAGGAGACGCTCGGGCTTGGATTCTGCGAAGTCGTAGTCGGGGTCGGACCAGACGTCGCGGAGGCGGCGGGGCGGACGCGTCATGAGGAAGCCGCCGTATTCACCGCGGCCGACGCCGGGGCCCACCATGTGGGCGAAGGGGTCGGTGGCGTAGAAGGCCATGTCGGACTCGTTCTGGTGTTCGCCGAGCCAGGTGGTCATGTAGGGGTAGCGGTTGTCGTGGTCCGGGTCGAAGATGACGATAACGGCGCCGACGTCGCCGGCGAGGCGTTCGAGGCTCTTCACGTAGATCTTGCCGAGGTGCCAATTCCGGACGGTTTCACGGATGTCGATGCCGTCCAGCAGGGACGTCAGAAAGGGCTCGATCCGCTGGCGCTCTTCGGCAAGGATCGACTTGGCCTTCTGCTTGAGGAAGGCGCCGTACTCTTCGATGACAATGTCTTCCGGCGGGTAGGAGCAGATTGCGTTGCCGTCCAGTTGTTCGGCCCATTCCCCGGGCCGGACTTCCTTCTTGCGGCGTTTGAGGGACGACGGCAGGAGGCGCTGTTTGGGACGGGGGAGCCGGCGGCGGATCTTCATGCGCTTGGTCCGAATCCAAACTTCGTCGCCGGAGATGCGAACAGTTTCCAGATCGGACGTATCGCGCTGGAAGGGGTAGCGATTGGCGGTATCCCAGACTTCCCAGGCATAGTTGTCGTCGACAATGGAGCGGGCCGCAACGACGATGTCGAACAACGAAGCAGTGAGGTCGCGGGAGAGATAGGCGAGGTTGCGGGTATAGCGGGCGATGAGGAGGCGCTGCCAGTGGACAATCTTGTCGCCGGTGTTGCGCTCGTAGGCGGACTCGGACTCCTTGAGCAGGGCGAGTTGGGCGCGGGGACGATCGACCAGGGCGTCATCAGAGAAGAAGTTGCGGTAGCGTTCGTAGCGGTCCTGAAGAAAGGGGTACTCGACGGTGACTTCGGCGAGACAGTCGGGATGGGCGTTGACGAGGTCGACGGGACGCTCGCTGCGGCGGCGGGGTGGCGGCTCTTGGGGTGTCTCCATCGCGTCGAGCACGGGGTCGAGCAGGTTGAGCGAAACGACGGCGAGAGTGGGGGCGTAGGGGTCGGTGCCCTGGAGTTTCCAGGCGATGCCGGCGGCATGGGCGGCGACCTCGTCGGTGCGTTCGGCGGGATAGACTCGATAAGCCTCGATGTAACGGTCGGGCGGGATGTGGCGTAGGGCGTAAGGATCGGGAAAGACGTCGGGCAGATGCGGACGCTCGGCGAGGTCCGGTTCGACGAACAGGACCTCGGCCTCAACTTCGAGGGCGGACCGGATGGCCTCGGCAAAGGGGTCGCACGGTTCTATCGGAACATAGACGCCGGCGTCGTCATCGTCGTCCTGGGGATAGACAAGTACACAGATTTCGGGTAGCCGCCGCACGGCTTCGAGGTAGTGGCGTTCGAGCGAAACAGGGAGTTCGACGGCTACAACGCGCGGGCGTAGGGCGAGGATCTTGCGGCGGACCTCGAGGGCGAACTCGAGGCGTCCCGGCACGACGGGGAAGTAGGTGATGTGGCCGCGCTGGAGCGAGGAGAAATCAGGTTCGGGGGACATAGCGGAGGGCCTCGCCGCCGACCGTTTCGAGGATGGCCAGGTGCAATGCTTCGCGCACCGGCAGAGCGCTGTCGCTGGCCTTACGGAGTTTCATTGCGTAGCGGGCGATGTTGATGCCGTCGCGGGCCGAATAGCGTTCTTCGTTGGCGTGCGCCTGCTGGAGGAAGTCGGTCACGTAGCGAAGGATATCGTCTTCGCCGAAGGGGAGGTTCTCTTTCAGAATCTGGAGCTCCTCGTCGCGATCGGGAAAGTCGATGAGGATCTGCGGCTGGAGGCGGGACTGGATGTACTCGGGCAGGTCGAACGTGGAGGCGTCATCGTTCATCGTCGCCACAATGCGGAAATTGGGATGTGCCTTGATCTTGATGCCGGCGGTGATGGACTCGACGTAGCGGCGGGTATCGAGCAGCGGAGCGAGCGATGCCCACGACTTTTCCGACATGCGGTTCCCCTCGTCGAGGATGGCGACTCCGCCGCGGAGCATCGCCGTTACCAACGGTGACGCAACGTAGCGCAGCTTGCGTTCGCCTTCGATCACGGGAGTCACGATCAAATCCTCCGGGCGCGTGTCGACGGTCGCCTGCATGATGTAGATTTCGCGGTTCAGGCGGGCGCCGGCCGCATAGGCAAGCGTAGTCTTGCCGACGCCCGGCTTGCCGATCAGGCGCGGGTTCATGGGCAGGTCCGCCGGATCGACCATCAGCCAGGCAGCCAGCAATTGGCGCATGACTTCTTCCTGGCCCACCCATCGAACAGGTAGTTCGTCGGCGTGCGCCAGGTGCAGCGGGACGCCCTCTATCTCAGCAATCATCTCTCTATTGTGAGGGAGCCGGGCGGTTAACTGCGCCGCAGGCTGCGCAACCCTTTGTCCTTCCGGTTTAGCCACCACCGCGGCAGAAGGCTTTCGCGGTAGTCGGGCCAGTTGGAAGTCACCACATAGGAACCGAAACCGAGGGTTGCGGCGGCGAATGTAGTGACAAAGGCGACCGCCGCCCAGTGGACGCCCCTGTGCTGTTCGGCCTTAAAGAGGACAGACTCGAAGAACCCGCCGAAGTTCATACCGAAGAAGCCGGTCACGACGGCGCCGGCGCCCAGAATGAGCGACAGCATGGCAAGGCGGTTGATCGATTCGGTGTTGCGGAACTGGTAGTGTGTGTGGAGCGATTGGTTGAGCTTATCGATTTCCTCTTCGATGTCGCGGTTCATCGACTCGATGTGGTACTCGCGGACCTGCATGAGGAAGTGCTCATTCTCTTCGTCCTTGTTGGCGAGTTCGTCGAAGTACCAGTAATTGGAGAAGTGCAGGAAATCGGCCCGCAGTTCGTTGGCGAGCCGGATGTTGCCGGTCGTGATCTTGCCGATTTGCTGGTCCTGGTAGAGAAGGCGCGAAACCAGTGCGGTACGCTCGGCGAAGTCGAGCAGGGTGGCGCGGTAGAAGAGGGTGATGATCGCCATCAGAAAGTAGCGCGTAGTGAACATCCGGTGGATGAGGAAGCCTTCGCGCAACTGATGTTCATCGCAGTCGAACAGGCCAAGGGTGGCAGTGATGTTGGAGTAACTGGTGAAGCCGTAAAACGTGCCCTGGTCTGCCCAGCGCTTGTAGACCTGCCGATACATTTCCGAGGCCACAAAGGTGGGGTCGTAGCGGTAGCCTTTGCCGATGCGGTCGACGTAGAGAAGCCGGGAAAGAAGGATGCGATAGTCTTCGGAGCCGATGAAGTCGGCCGGAACCGTGGCGGGATCGATGGCGGCGTACGAGTAGACGACCATGCGCTCGTCGAGGACGGGCTCGTATTCCTGTTGCGAATAATCCGCGAAATGGAGCAGCGCCTGAATCGTGCGGGCCATGGGCGGCTGAAAGCCGATCATTACGGCCTGGTCGAAGGTTTCTTCTACCAGAGTCCTGCCGCCTTCGGGGGTGCTGATGGTCAGGGCGAGGCGGCGGGGCATGCGTCCTTCGCGCAACTGCCGGCGGCTCGAAGGATAGATCTTGCGCATCATCTCGTTGATCCAAAGGCCTTGGGCGGTGGAGATGTCGTGCGTTTCCACCCCAATGGAAAGGATGCCGATACCGTTGGCAAACATGAACAGCCGGAGGTCGGTGATCAGGAGGCGGGCGCTGCGGTCCTTGCTGTCTTCGGCTTCGAAGAAGAGCTGATGAGCTTCCAGGGGTATTTGGTAAACGTGAACCAGCGCGTCAAGGTCCGCCGAGCCGCGCCAGCAATCGGCCGAATCAAAGAAGACACGCCTGACAAACGGGTGGAAAAAAACCATGTCCTGGTAGGCCGGCCCGTCGATGTCGAATCGCCGGTAAGGCTGCCGCTGCCAGCGGCCAAGGGCTTCGATAAGAGGCTTGCCGGGCTCGTTGGGTTTGGAGGCGAACCACTCCTCGAGCCCGTTGATCCAGTGGACATGCTTGGCCCAGATGGCGGAATGATCCTGCGCAACGGCCTGCTTGTCGATGGAAAACGGGAACAAGAAGTAGGTATGGAGGTGCTGAAATGCCGGCTCCATGGGCACCCGAATTATAGCTCAGCGGGCTTGAGCGGGTCCTCCGGCCACTTGTGTTTGGGATAACGTCGTCCCAGTTCGCGGCGCAGTTGGGGATAGAGGCGCTGCCAGAATCCGCTGAGGTCGCGGGTGGTTTGGACGGGTCGCTGATTGGGAGCGAGGAGGTGGAGCGTCAAGGGGACGGCGTTGTTGGCAATGCGCGGAGTGTCGCGCCAGCCGAAGAAGTCCTGAAGGCGGGAGGCGATCCAGGGGTCCTTGTCCCTGGCGTAATTAATCCTGGCGGTGCGGCCGCTGGGGAGTAGGAGACGGTCGGGCGCGATCTGGTCCAGCAGTTGGCGCTGTTGCGGAGTGTAGCGGCTGAGGATGGCGCCCAGCAGGTCAGCCTGCTCCAGTTCCGCAAAACTCTTCAAGCCCAGGGAGAGTTGCTCGAGCGTGGCCTGCGGATCGGGTTCGGGGAGGTTGGAATGTCGGGCGGCGAAGGCGCAACGGGCCAGCAGGCGATCGAGTTCGTCGGCGTCGGCGAAGCGGGTGAGCCCGGCTTCGATGGCCTTTTCAGCAAGCAGGTGGGCGGCGGCCTCCGGATCGACAGAACCCGACCGCGATTCTTCGATCACGATGTTGCCGTAGACGAGGACGCTACGGGCTTCGACACGTTCGGCGACGCGGTTCCATTCGACGGTGGAGTCTTCAGTGATGCTTTTAGGGAAGACGTCGACCAGGAGTTCGGGA
>JAEUQD010000845.1 GCA_016789925.1 Bryobacterales bacterium
TCGGCTGGAGGCCGATTGCCCAATTGGAGCCGCAGGTCCAGACCAAGCACGACACCGCTGACAATGTCCTGTGCTGGCTGATGGGTTGCGTCTTTGTCTACGGCGCTCTGTTCGGCGTCGGCAAGCTGTTCTTCGGCGAAAATCTCCTGGGCCTCGCATTCCTCGCCGGCTCAGCGGCCTCCGCCACCATCCTCTACCGCAACCTCGCCCGCCGTGGCTGGAGCAGCGCGATTGAATAGGTGGTTCTGGCCGGCCGCACTCGCACTGCTGGCCACCATGGGCTTGCTCATGTTCCAGTCAATCCAACTGGAATCACAGACCTATGACGAAGGCTTCCATATCGCCGCCGGCTTCTCCTATTGGAAGATGGGCGACTACCGCCTGAACCCGGAACATCCTCCCCTCGCGAAACTTCTTTGCGCCCTGCCTCTGCTGTTCACCCAAACCCAGTTTCCCCACTTGCCCGAAGCCTGGAAGAACGCAGACCAGGTGGAGTATTTCGGCTATTTTGTCTATCGCAACAAGCTCGACGCCGATCGTCTCCTCCTGCTCGCGCGTTCCCCCACGATCATCCTGACACTGCTTCTTGGTCTCGCCATCGTTCTCTACACACGCTGGCGTTACTCCGTGCCCGCCGCCCTGGCCGCGCTCTTTTTCTTCATCACCGACCCGAACTTTCTCGCGCATGGCCGTTACATCACCACCGACGTACCGTTGACCCTCTTCGTCTTTCTAGCCGTCATCACTTGGCTCCACGCCCTCGATACCGGCCGCCCCCGCCACTTTGCCTGGGCTGCGTTGGCCCTCGGCCTCGCCCTCGGAGCCAAGTTCTCTGCCGTATTCCTGATCCCTGTCCACCTGGTGGTGGCGCTCGTCAAACGCCGCTTTCGCGCCGAAACCTACCTCGCCACTTGCGCCGCCGGACTTCTCGTGGTCGCCCTCCTCTACGCGCCGGAAACCGCACGCGTCGCCAACTTGCCGTCCCTCTCCGCAAGGATCTCCGGAACCTTCCCGCTCGCGCAGGCCGCCCGCCAGGTGGCTGACGATTTTCACCTTCCCGCCCACCCCTATCTCACCGGACTCTGGGATGTGCTGTCCCATAACCACGAAGGCCATCGCAGTTACTTGAACGGCAAGGTCAGCACCACGGGCGATTGGCGCTACTTCCCCACCGCCTTTGCCGTGAAGACGCCTACCGCTCCACTCGTGCTCGCCGCGCCCGCCATCGCCTTCGCGGGTCTTCCCGCCTTTCTCATCTACCCGGCGGCCTATGCCATCATCAGTATCTCTTCCAATCTGAACATCGGCCTGCGCCACCTTCTCCCCATCTACCCTTTTCTCTTCATCCTCGCCGGATATTTTCTCGCACAGCGCCTGCCCCGTCGCGTGGGAGCAGCCCTGTTCGCGCTCGCCGCCGCCCTGCAGATCTTCGAACTCGCCCGCGTCCAGCCGCACTATCTCGCCTTCTTTAATACGCATGCCGGCGGACCGGAGAAAGGGCACCTCTACTTGCTCGATTCCAATCTCGACTGGGGACAGGACGCCAGGAAACTCGGCCGGTGGCGAAAGCAGCAGAACCTCGGGGAACTCTGCATCTCTTATTTCGGTACCGCCAGCCTCGACTATTACGAGATTCCGCAGATCCCGTTATTGAACCTGCCGCCAGGCACCGATCCGCTCACCCTCAACTGTGTAGCCGCCATCAGTGCCAATCATCTCTACGACGTCTACACAACGCCGAATCAGCATGCGTGGGCCCGCGCCCTCAAGCCTATGGGACGAATCGGTTATTCCATCTTCTTATTCGACCTCCGCAAGCCAAAGGTACACTGAAAGTTGCAGCATAAACTGGTCCTGCTCCGGCACGGGCAAAGCATTTGGAATGTTGAGCAGCGGTTCACTGGAAGCACGGATGTTCCCCTCACGGAATTGGGCGTTGCCGAGGCGCGACGCGCGGGGGAAGTGCTTCGCGAGTCCGGCTACGCCTTCGACCTCGTCTTCACCTCGCGACTCTCCCGCGCCCGGCAGACAGCGCGAGAAGCGCTGATGGTGATGGGCCTGCCGGATATCGAAGTCCGCCACGATGCCCGCCTCAACGAGCGCAGTTTTGGCATCCTCGAGGGCATGCGCTTTGTCGACGCCGCAGCCCGCTACGGAGAACCCTGGGGTCAGCCTTGGCTCTGGGGCTTACGGCCGGAAGGGGGAGAGTCGCTGGACGACTTGATGGAACGTCTCCGCCCGCTCTGGCAGACCGACATCCACGATGCTGTCACTGCCGGCCGGAAGGTCCTGGTCGTGGCGCACGGCAACACCATCCGCGCCTTTGACGAACTGCTCCGCAGCGGCCAGGGCGAGCGCCTGGACCGCGTCCCCACCGCCACCCCGCTCCTATATGAGTGGAACGGAAGTCCGGCCGGAGTGAAGCGAACCGCCTTCGAAGTATCCAACTCCGCCTCATCTGCGTCTAAAATGGCGTAAAGCTATGAATCGCCGCCTTGCGTTTGCCATGCTCTTTGCTAGCGGTCTGCTCCTGGGCCAGAACCAGAAAAAGTATAGCGGTCCTCGCCCGGAAAAGGCGGACATGCCCTATCTGCTCCACGCCAGCAACCTCGTCGCCACCGAGGTTGGCGAAGCGAGCGAAGAAAAGCGCAAAGACGAGGTCGCCAATATCGTCAAGGGTGCAGCGTCGACCGCGCGGACTCCGTTGGCCGAGCCGATCTTTCTCCTCCGGTCCGAAAAACTCAGCCCCGACAAAGTGGAACTCTACGCCATGTCTGTCAAGAACGGCAACCGCGAAGTCGTCATTCCCACGAATCCGAAAAAGGCGAAGAACGCTCCGAAGCCACTCCGCCTCTCGATGACCCGTCTGGAGGAAGGCCTCTATCGCCTTGAAGCCAACCAGTGGCTCGACAACGGGGAGTACTGCCTCAGCCCCTCGGGCACCCAGCAGGTCTTCTGCTTCCAGGTCTACTAGCCCTTTGTCCCTCGCCGACCGTCATTACCACTGGATTGTCCTCATCGTTGCGGCATTCCTCTTTGCACTCGCCGCCCTGTCGCCGCCTTCCCTGATGGACGACGTTGACGCTGTGCAGGCACAGATCGCCCGCAACATGCTCGACTCGGGCGACTGGGTGACGGCCCGCCTGAACGGCATCGCCTATCTCGAGAAGGCCCCGCTCAAGTACTGGATGATCGCTGTCTCCTACATGATTTTCGGCGTCAGTGACTGGGCCGCACGCATACCCATCGTTCTCTCCTGCATCGCTCTGTGCTGGATCACGGCCCGCATGGGCGCCTGGGCGTTCTCCCCGCGAGCGGGCCTGTACGCCGGCCTCGTGCTGGCCACCTCGGTGGGTCTCTGGCTGTTCACGCGTATCCTCATCCCGGACGTCGTGCTCACGCTCACGATCGCCGTCGCCCTCTGGGCGTTCCTGCGCGCCTTGGAAGAAGACACTCGCTGGGCCTGGGGCTTCTGGGCCGCGCTGGGCACGGGTTTCCTCTTGAAAGGCCTCATCGCGATGGTCTTTCCAGTAGCAGCGGTGCTGCTATATCTGACCGTCACCCGTCAATGGCCGCACTGGCGCAAGCTAAAACCCTTGTCCGGCGCCGTGCTCACTCTGGCGATCGCCGCCCCATGGGTGGTGCTCGCCACCCTGCGCAACCCGCCCTACTTTGACTTCACCATGCGCAGCGTCAAGGGTGAATACCACGGTTTCTTCTGGTTTTTCTTCCTCAACGAGCACCTCTTCCGTTTCCTCAATATGCGCTATCCGCGCGACTATAACACGGTGCCGCGCGCCCTCTTCTGGGCCTTTCACCTGCTCTGGTTCTTTCCCTGGAGCGCATGGCTTTGGAACGCTCTCCGTGGAGGCTTCAACACCGCTGAGCGCGCCGGGCGCCTCCGCCTCCTCTGCCTCCTCTGGCTCGGCTTCATCCTGCTGTTCTTCACCTTCTCCACCACGCAGGAGTATTACTCGATGCCCGCCTACCCGGCTTTCGCCCTCTTGCTCGGCGCCGCCCTGGCAGGCGATTCCTCGGGGTGGCCCGCCCGTCTGATGACCGTCCTCACCGCCGTCATCGCCTTGTTGCTGGGCGCGCTCTTCTTCCTCTCCCGCAACTACCCCACACCTGGCGATATCTCTCAGGCGCTCACGTTGAATCCCGAAGCCTACACGCTCTCGCTAGGCCACATGCAGGATCTGACATTGCCCGCGCTCGCGTACCTGCGCGCGCCCCTTCTGGTCGCCACGCTGGCTTTTGCTGTCGGCTGCGCCGGGACTCTCCTGAAGCGCTGGCGCGTAGCCGCTCTCGTCGCGATGATGCTCCTCTTCACGCAAGCCGCTCGCATGGCTCTGGTCGTCTTTGACCCCTATCTCTCCTCACGCCCCCTGGCCGAAGCCCTAAAGGCCGCGCCACCCGGCGAAGTCGTCCTCGATAACCAGTACTACACCTTCTCTTCCGTCTTCTTTTACGCGGGGCTGCGGAAGGGGTGGTTATTGAACGGGCGCGTGAATAACCTCGAATATGGCTCCTACGCTCCGGGCGCGATCGACGTTTGGCTCGACGATGACGAGTTCGTGAACCGGTGGCAATCCGGCCAACGGCACTATCTCCTGATCGAAGGCCCCTCTGTACCGCGCCTTTCCTCCCGCGTCCAACTCCACCAGGTGGCCACGGCGGGCGGCAAGTTCCTGTTCACGAATCTCGCCGCCGTTCAACCTGGTGCGGCCTTTTAGTGCTCGCGCTTGGCGGCCGGCCGGCGATCGGGAATGAACTAGTGCGCCGCGGAGGGAGGCGGTGGCGTCCAAAGGAGGCGGACTTCGTCGTCGGCGCTGGTCACGATGACGAAACCAAGCTTGGAATAAAACGGGCACACAGACGCGCTGGTAGTGACGGTCAAGCCTTGTGGATAGATCGACTTTGCGTGGTCCACCAACGCCTGGCCATAGCCGCGACTCCGAAACGCGGGCCGCACGAACAGATGAGCGATGTGCTGGTGCGCAAGCCCCATCATGGCGGCGACCACAGGCCCTGCCTGGACAACCCACCAGGATTCACAAACGGGGTAGACGATGTCGCGGAAGAAGCGAGGAGAGTCTTCAGCGGCCGGAAGAATCGCCGGGTCCTGATACACCTCGAGTAGTTCGGCTCGCCACATCCCGGCGGCAGCCGAAAACGATGCCGGACGGAGCGGTTGCACACGCGACATCGCGCAGCGGGCTATTTCTTGGTCTTACTCTTCAACTTGGTTTTGAATTCCGCAAGCAGCGTCTTTTCGAGAAGTGCGAGTTCCTTCTGAACAACCGCCGTATACGCAGCCATCTGGCTCTTTTGCAGTGGAACTTTTCCGAAATGGGTAGTGGCCAACTTGGTTAGTTCTGCCTTGGCCTTCTCTTCGGCTTTCGTCATAACCACTTTCAATTTGGCTTTGAATTTATCGTTTGTAGCGCTCATTATCGACTCCCTATCCCCTCGTGGATGGCGGTTCTTATTTGGCGTACTTGCCCATAAGATCGCGAGCATAGGAGAACAGGTTGCCCCCGATGCGTTGCTTGATATCGAGCGTGATGGCCGTTTCGGCGAGAGGCCATTCGAGGTTCTGGAGATTTGGATCGTTGAGCATTTCCGTCTGAGCGTCGCGGAAGACCTTGCCGAGATTCCTGCCGGAATCCGTTGAAAATTTTTTCACTGCGTCGGCTGCTGGTTTATCTGCCATTTGAGTCCCCTTAATTGAATCCGCGATGGCCAATTGGGCCCGTATAAAGGCCACCGTGGAACTAGAGGTTATCCCCATTCGCTCAAAATGTCAAATTCAGGTGAAGATTTCTTTGACACAAACACAAACACCGGCTTGCGCCACCGTGTCGAGTGGAGCGGTGGCGCAGTCCGGTGCGCAGTTACGGATTTAGCAGCCTGTGTCTAAAGTCGAAAACATGTAGGCCCAAGAATGTTCTGGCCGTATAATCGAACGATGGCGATGGGCACCCGGAAAATGCGAGAACGGCAAGCGGACC
>JAEUQD010000910.1 GCA_016789925.1 Bryobacterales bacterium
TGATCGGCTATTCGTATAGCGAGGATATGCGGCAGGCTGCCTTAAAGGCGAACGAATTCGTCGGGCTCACGCTGCGCCAGCGCTATGACAATAACCGATCGAACCTCCTTCGGCGAAGCGACCACTGGGTCTTCCTGAACCAGGGCATTCCGGCGCTCTTTTTCCATACCGGGCTCCACCCTGACTACCACACCCAATACGACCGGCCCGAGAGAATCGACTACGCCAAGATGGAGCGTGTGGCGCGCCTGGTTCACCAGTTGGCCTGGAACCTCGCCCAGTCGGATTCGCGTCCCCGAATGCCGGCCAAGCGAACCATTCCCGATCCCGATTGAATCACGTTTGCACGCTCGCCGGGCGGCCGGCCCAACGCAGCAAACAACGCCGCAGACTTTCGCGGCTGACCGGCTTGCTCAGGTAGTCGTCCATGCCCGCCGTGAAGCACTGCTCCCGGTCGCCGTCCATGGCATTGGCCGTGAGGGCCACAATGGGAATCCGCCGCGTACCCGCCTCGGACTTCCGGATCTCGATAGTCGCCGTAAGACCGTCCATGTCGGGCATCTGAACGTCCATCAGGACCAAATCAAAGGGCTCCTGCTTCAGCACTTCGAGAGCAAGCCGGCCGCTGGCGGCAATCCCGACGACGCATCCCTCTTTTTCGAGCAGCCGGCGCGTGAGGTGCTGGTTGATGGCGTTGTCCTCCACCAGCAGAATGCGGACGCCTACCAGGGCATCCGCGGAGAACTCCAACTCCTTTTCCGGTTCGGCAACACGTTTTTCCTGCGGCCCGAAGGGCATCGTGAACCAGAAGACTGAACCCGAGTCGGGCTTGCTAATCACGCCAATCGAACCGCCCAGCGACTCGACAATCTGGCGGCAAATGGCCAGTCCTAGACCAGTGCCGCCACGCTTGCGCGTTGCCGATCCTTCCACTTGAATGAAAGGCTCGAAAATGCGTTCGCGATCCTCGGGCGCAATGCCGATTCCGGAGTCTTCCACCTCGAAGCGCACGACAATGCGCTCTTTCGTCTCCCCCACGATGCCGACGCGCGCCACCACTTTCCCGGAATCCGTGAACTTGACCGCATTGCTGACGAGGTTCAGCAAAACCTGGCGGAGCCGCCGCGCGTCACCTACGAGCATCTCCGGCAGGTCGGGCGACACAAAGCAACTGAGCGTCAGGTTGCTGGCCATTGCGCGCGGATACAGCAGGTGGATCACAGCCGACACCGCTTCCCGAATGTCGAACTGCTCGGTTTCGAAGGAGGCGCTTCGGGCTTCGAGTCGTGAAAACTCGAGCAGGTCGTTGAGAATGGAAAGCAACGACTTGGCCGAGTCGCGCAGCATTTCGGCGTACTCTCTTTGCTCCTCATTGAGCGGCGTGGTGAGCAGCAATTCCGTCATGCCCACGACCGCATTCATCGGAGTCCGAATTTCGTGGCTGGTGTTGGCGACAAACTCGCTCTTGAGTTTAGTGGCCTGGCGGGCAGAGCGGAGCGCGTCGGCCAGGTCTTCGTTGCGCTGGCGGAGTTCCTGCGTCGATTCTTCGAGTTCGCCCTGCCAGTGTTTGATATCCGTGATGTCACGGCCCACCTGGCAAAGAAGGTCCCCGCTGGGTGATCGCGTCCAGTTCCAGGCAATCCAGCGCAGGGTCCCATCGCGGGCGATCACGCGGCTTTCGACTCCAACCGCGCCGTCGCACGATTCCAGCATCCGCCTCGCTTCCCGCAACGGTTCGCGGTCGTCGGCGTGTACAATCTCTTCAATCCGCTCCGGACTTAATTCCTCAGGGCGGTAGCCGAGCAAGCTTTCCCAGCAGGCGTTGAAGCGCGTTTTGCCGTCAGGCAGCGTGGTGACGCAGATCAAGTCCGTGCTTGATCGCAGCAACTCGGCGGCGAGGTGCGCTTCGTGACTCCGATCCGCTTCCGCTGCGACGAGTGCCTGCCGCAAGCGTCTGATTCTCCCGAACTGCAGTACCAGAAGTACCACCGCAACAAGCAGAATCCCGACCGTGAATTCAAGAACAAAGCCCGGCATAAACTCACCTTTGGGCTTTCCAATGGTAGCAAGAGCAACAGGCTCTATGCGTTAGTGGTGAGCAAGGCACTGATGCGGTCGGCGTCGTTGGGCACCACAATTGGGTGATTTCCGAACGTAGGACTAATAGGCTCTCCGGCCGGCGAGGCGAGTTGTCCGGTATGGTAGCGATAAATGTAGTCTGGATCTTTCAGGACATTCCCGGTGAGCACGGCCACGACTTTTTCCCCGGGCTTCACCACGCCCCCGGCCACCAGTTTCCGGAGCCCCGCCAGGGTCGCGGCCGAGGCTGGCTCGCAACCGATGCCACAGAATCCGATCACCGCCTTGGCATCGGCGATTTCCTGTTCGGACGCCTGCTCGGTTGTGCCGCCACTGGTGTGTACTTCGCGCCATGCTTTGGGCCAAGAGACCGGATCGCCGATTTTGATGGCGGTTGCCAGTGTGTCGGGATGATCTTCGGACACAAAGCTCGTGCCGCCACCCGTCTGAACGAAGCGGTGAAAGGGCGCCGCGCCGGCTGCCTGGACGACAGCCAGTCTAGGCACGCGTTCAATGAATCCCAACTGGTGCAACTCGGTGAGCGCTTTGCCGAACGCGGACACATTTCCTAGATTGCCGCCCGGCACAACAATCCAGTCGGGTGGCTGCCAGTCGAGCTGGTCCATCATCTCGACGATGATCGTCTTCTGGCCTTCAATCCGGAAGGGATTGATCGAGTTGAGCAGGTAGATCCCCAGCCTTTCGGCAAGGATACGGACCAGCTTCAGGATCTGGTCGAAGTTGGCTTCCACCTGTAACGTCTGCGCGCCATATTCGAGGGCCTGGGCCAGCTTTCCGTAGCTGATGTTTCCGTGCGGGATAAAGATGATCGGCTGCAACCCGCCCGCCGCGGCATAGGCGGCCATCGAGGCCGAAGTGTTGCCCGTCGAAACGCACGCCACGCGCTTCATCCCGAGGCGGACCGCTTGCGCCGCACCACAGGTCATCCCGTTGTCTTTGAAGGAGCCGGTGGGATTGAACCCCTGGTGCTTGAAGGTGAGCCGGTCCATGCCGGCATAGCGCGCCGCCTGGGGTGCGTCCAACAGGGGCGTGTTCCCTTCCCTGAGGGTGACGGCTTCCCGCGTGGGGTCTGCGAGGAACGGGATGAGTTCGCGGTAGCGCCACACACCGCTCTGGTCTACCGGCGTGTTGCTCATCCGGCGTTCGCGCCACAGT
>JAEUQD010000912.1 GCA_016789925.1 Bryobacterales bacterium
GAGTTATCGAAGCCCGCGCAGGCAATTTCTACACCTGTCGTTGTTCGAGTTGCCCTGACGGTGTCGATCCAAACCGGAGCGGCGCCCACGGTGGCGGTGATCTCCTGCGACTGGAACCCTGCATTGAGACGGAGCGTGAGCGTGCCGGCGGTGGTGCCGGTTTGGAAAACGATGTCGGATTGGGCGCCGATTTTAGCGACGCTATCGCCCAGGGTGATCGAGAGATTCACAGAGCGCGAGGCCGAACTGACGAACTGGATGGCTGGATCCTCGATTGAGCCGTTCAGCGGTGTGAAAAGCAGGTGGAGAGAAACGGACGTCGTCAGCGGCGACGGAGCCGCCAACTGTACAGACACTTTGGCTTGGCGGCCGCTTTGAAGCGGTTCGGGTTGAAGCTGAATTGTGAGAGCGGGCAAAGGAGGGTCGAGTGCAGTGACATCGATCTTGAACTGCCGCCCATCGACTTCGAGTACGCCCGAGAGAATCCCGGATCGCGGCGGGGTGGCCACGATTGAGAACGGAGCGGACTCGCCGGGCGCCAAGGCGGCAGGCAGGGAAAAGCCCAGGGTGAGCACCAACCCGGGGCCCGAAAGGCGAATCTCGCGGACGGTAAACGCGGTGGGGCCTTCATTCCGAAGGAGGAGGCGGCGCTGAAGGGATTCTCCGCGCTGGACCCGGCCGAAATCAACGGTCTGGTCTGTCGTGATGGGTTCGAGCTTCCCATCGCGGTCGAAATAGAGCCGTGGAGCGGGAATCGCGATCCCGCGCAGGAAGAACGACCGGTCGTTGGTTTGCAGGGTCGCGGAGAAGGATCCTGTGTTCAGGG
Source organism: Bryobacterales bacterium (assembly GCA_016789925.1). Lineage (GTDB taxonomy): Bacteria > Acidobacteriota > Terriglobia > Bryobacterales > Bryobacteraceae > JADLDI01. The sequence continues at coordinate 827 of JAEUQD010000912.1, forward strand.
GCAGAAAGCGAACGCGGAAGTCGACGTTGGTTCCCGGGGCAATCAGATAGGGGAGTGTGGGATTCCCGATGAGGGAAAAGGCTACGCCTTGCACGCGAAGTGTGGTGAGGTTCACCGAGACAGTGCCCACGTTTCGAATGCGGAGCCGCGTGTCGAGCAGGTCCCCCACGGGAGCCGCGCCAACGTCGAGGAGGCCTTCGACCGGCGACTCGGAACCGGGCGCCGGAATGGTGAAGAGAGAGAGTTGGGCACTGGCGAGCCAGGAAAACGACAAAAATAGGAGCACCCGGCGGATCATTGACGCGCTCCCACCGGCAGTGCAAAGAGTTCCGGGTCGTCGCGGCCGGTATCGACGGCGAAATGGCCTTCGGTCGTGATCACATGGAGCCAGCGGGCGGACATGCGTTCGATACGCTCGATGTCGCCCGGAATCGGGACCGCCTTCACCTCGTCCAGGAGGATTTTTCCGTCGCGCGGTGGAACCGCTGGGCGTTCGGCCGCCGGGCGCCAGGTTTGGTCCTTCTCGTTGAAAACAAGAGCAGTATCGTCTTCAAGAATCACCGAGAGACCAACAAAGGCTGCCTTTCCCGGCACAGTGTCTTGACGGGCGACTTCCGCGCCTGTCCGGTTGAATGCCAGCAGCGTCGTGGAGGTCTTTGCAAACAGGAAGTCGCCGTCGCAGGAAAAGGACAGGACATCCGCGGCAAGGGGGGAGGATACGATGAAATTGCCGCGGACGCCGAGCACCTGCCGCAACGAGCCATCCGGGTGGACCAGGCAGCCCACGCGAGGGCCGCCGACAGCCGCGAACGCCGACGCGGCGGCGGCGAAAAGAACCAGGAATTTCATGGCTTTCCTACCGTAATCGTGGGTTGCCCGATGCTGATCGAGGGCACAGGGGGCAGGGTCGGGTTGGACGAGGAAGCGGCGGCCGCGCCGCCTCTGCCGGCCAGGATCCCGGCGGCAATCGCGCCTCCGCCGGCCAAACCGACCACCCACCAGCGATTCGATTTCTTCCGGGGCGCGACGACAGGTTCGTTGTGGACGACAGGTTTGGCCGCCACGACACCCACAGCCGCCGTGGTTGGAGCCGTGACGAATTGAGAAACGATGGTTCCCGCGCGGGCGACGTCTTTCGTGGCCGTCACCCGGATCTTGACCGGTCCCGCCGTGTCACCCCAGACGATGCCCCATGCCGAAGCGCGTCCGTCGTCCGAAGTGATTTGAATTTCCGATTTCAGGCCGGTGTCGAAGAATCCGGTAGGGCTCTCTTCCGGCAAGCGAAAGGTGACACCGGCTCCGCTCACGGGTTTCCCGGTCTCATCGGTGACCTGGACCGTAATGGGCCGGGTCGCCTTGGCTCCGGCGATGGTAACGGCGCCTTCGCCCTCGAGGACTCGAATCTGGATGAGAACCGTTTCCGCGGAGAGGGCGGCGCCGCACAAAACAAAGAGCCAAATCCTGAACATATGTAGCCGCTTCTGAAGACATAGTGTGAGGAGGAGAGGAAAGTTCTCGCACGGTGGTGATCGAAAGCGCCGAGCGATTCCGCCTGTACCAGTGAGAGCAGAATCAAACCCAAACAGACCAAACTACCTTCGGAGGAGGAGGCCGGGCCATAGCGTTCGGCCTCTGACTTTTTAGCGATCCCCGCTGGTAGACTGGAGGGTTGATGCGGTGGCTGGGCCTCGTCTTCCTGTTGGCTTTCCTGACTCGGGCCGGGTGCGCCGAGACCTGGTTGGTCGCACCTTTTAGCAACCGTTCCACAGACCCGCAACTGGATTGGCTTGGCGAAAGCGCGGCCGAGACGATCCGGGAATCGCTCGCCGACTTCAAGGCGCCCGTAGTGAGCCGCGAGCAGCGCCTGGATGCGATGAAGCGGCTGTCAATGCCTCTTTATTCGGCGGTGAGTCTGGCCACCTGGATCAAGGTGACGGAGAAGACGGGCGCCGACCGATTGATTCATGGAGAGGTGCATTTCACGCCTGCTCCCGAAGCCGCGCATCCTCCGGTGACCGTGGCCGGCAAGGCGGATTCGGAACCCGTACCGAGCCGTGGTACGCTCCGCGTCGTGGCGCGGGTGATGGATATTCTGCGGCCGGCGCAGTTGGGTGAGTTTGTCGAGTCCGGACCGCTGGAAGAACTGCCCTCGATTCAAGCGAACCTCGCCTGGCGGATTCTGCAACTGGCGAAGGTGGCGCAACTGCCTGTCAGGCGGGAGTTTCGAAAAGGGCGGGTGACCGTAAAGGTGCCGGCGTTGGAAAGCTACATGCGCGGGCTGGCTGCCTCGACGCCGGAAGCGCAACACCGGTATTTCACGCAAGCCGCGCGGCTGGACCCAACGTTTTCGCATCCTCGCTACTACTTGGGCAAGATGCACTTCAAAGCGGACAACTATCGCGAGGCAGTCACCTGGCTGGCGGACATTGCGAGGGAGGCGCCCTATTACCTGGAGGTCCAGTTCATGGTGGGCCTGAGCCAGTTTGAGTTGAGCGAGTTTGAATCGTCGCGGCGAGCGTTTGAGGAGGTGGTGGCGAAGTCGCCGACGCCCGAGGCCTGGAACAATCTGGCGGCGGCGCAGGCACGCCTGGGCATCGGCGATGCATTCGACAACTTCCGCAAAGCTCTGGAGGCGCGGCCCAGCGACCCGGATTTTCACTTCAACATGGGCTACATGTTGTGGAAGCGGGGTGAATTCGCGGCGGCGGCGGAGCGCTTCCGGGCTTCGTTGGACCGGTTGCCCGGCGATGAAGACTCTCTCTACCTGTTGGGCCGGTGCCTGAAGTCCAGCGGCACGCGGCCAGGCGACATCCGGACCGAAGGGCTTCTTCGCCTCAAGGAACCCGCAGAAGAGATAAAATAGTACGATATTCTTCGATTTGTTGTGATCCGCTTTAGTGTATTCATCCTGAGCGTGGCCGCCCTGGCGGCCGCTGATCGCGCGCCGGCCCCCGCGCCTGCGAAGCCCGCAGCCGCCGCCAAACCGGCCGCTGCCCGCATGCAGGCAGCCGGTATGCGCAACGAGAACGTGGCGGTGAACCAGATTGACAACAATGCCATCAAGGAAGCGAACGTTCGGGTCGGAACAACGCCCACGATCGTAACCGAGCCCAAGGTGGAAACCAATCAGTACGCAACGGAGTTCGGCCGGCCGGCTGGGGCAGCGGTGACGCTGACCGCGAACTCACCGGGTTCCGGCTGGCACGGCGAGTTCTTCCAATTCCACCAGAACAGCCTGTTCAACGCCCGCACGTTTTTCCAGGTTGGAGGGGTCAAGCCGTCGCGGCGGAATTTCTATGGCGGCCGGTTCTCCGGACGGCTGAGTGAACGCACCTGGTTGACGGGAAGCTATTCTCAACGCGACGTGCGCGGGATGGTGAACGGCAACGTGCTGGTGCCGCTGGAGAACGAACGAACTCCGCTGGCCACCGACCCGGCCGTCCGCGCTTTGATCGCGCGTTTTCTGGAAGCCTATCCAAAAGAGTTGCCGAACCGGCCGGACTATGACATTCGCGCGTTGAACACGAACGCGGCGCAGCGAATCGACGACCTGGACGCCACGTTGCGGCTGGACCATGACCTGGGCGGCGAGCGCGGCCGGCTATCGGCTTCCTACAACGTGCTTAGGACGCGCGTGGACGCCTTTCAACTGGTTGCGGGACAGAATCCGGACAACGAACTGCACCCGCACCGCGGGCAACTCGCGTGGCGTGGCACGGCAGGGGGCATGGATGCGGCGGTGGGGTTCACGTTTCAGCGCACCAAGACGGTGCTGCTGGCTGAGCCCAATGCCGTGCCGATGCGGGTGCGGATGGGCTATCAGATCGAAGAACTGGGTCCGGATTCGGAGTTTCCGGTGGACCGCGCGACCAACTCCTACCGGTATGGCGGGGTGTTCGGTAAGCGCTTCGGGACGAGCCATGATTTCACGTTTGGCGCCGATTTGATGCGGTTCCAGTTGAACGGCGTCGAAACGATGTCGACGCGAGGCTTCCTGTCGTTCACCAATAATTTCGGCCGGTCGGCGATTGAGAACTTCCGCCTGGGTACTCCTTCCTTCTATGAAGTAACGTTGGGCGAGTTGTCGCGCGGGTTCCGCAACTGGACTTTCAACGGATTTTTCGCGGATCGCTGGAAGTTGAACCAGCGTGTGCAACTCTACTGGGGCCTGCGCTACAACCTGGTCACCGGGCCGACGGAGGTGAACGGCTTTCATCCCCGACTGTACCCGTGCGACTGTAACAATTTCAGTCCGCGGTTTGCGCTGGCCATCAACGCCACCCGGAACTGGGTAATGCGCGCCGCCTACACCACCTCCTTTGGCGAGGTGCCTCCGGTGACCTATCAGCAGGCGCGGTTCAACCTGCCGTATGTCCGTTATGTACAGGTACAAAACCCGGGGTTACTGGATCCGCTGGCAGGGGTGAATCCGGAGCGCACTTCTCCCACTGTGCTCGACAAGTTGGTGTCGCCCTATTCGCACCAGTACAACCTGACAGTGGAACGGAAGTGGAAGAGCGGGACGATGGTGCGGTTGGGGTATTTGGGAAGCCGCTCGTTCAAGATGGTGAACCCGTTCATCATGAACCGGGCGGAGGTAGTGCCGGGGATTCCGCTCACGTTGGCGACGGTGGATCAGCGGCGGCTGGACCAAACCAAGTACGACGCAAGACAGATTGTCAACGCGGGAATCGGCTATTTCGATGGAGCGCAAGTCTCGGTGGACCTGCCGTCCTGGCGCGGGCTCCGGGCGACGGCCAGCTACACTTTCTCGAAGGCGATTGACGAAGGGACGGACTTCACGTCCACAGCGGCGAACCGCGATATGTCGCGGGGGCGCAGCCAGTGGCAGTACGATTCCCTGAACGACCGCCGTGGTCTGAGTAATTTCGATTCGCCACACTCGACGCTGTTGACCTACAGCTACGATCTGCCACGATTGACGACAAGGCGCGGCGTGTTGGGCGCGCTGGTGAACAACTGGCAGATGGCGGGCGTGTCGCTGGTAAAGAGCGGTACGCCGCTAACACTGTATATCGGCTCGGACGCGCCGGGATTCGGCAACGTGGATGGCGGCACCAGCGACCGGCCGAACATCCTGGACCCGAGTATTTTGGGGCGCACTATCGGGCATCCGGACATGGCGCCCCAGGTGGTCTCACGAGACCGCTTCGCCTACCTGGAACCGGGGCAGCAGTGGGGCAATCTGGGGAAGAATACGTTTCGCAAAGCGCGGATTGCCAACTGGAACGCGGCGCTTACCAAACAGTGGATCTGGGTGGCGGCCCGGGAGTGGCGTCTGCAGTTCCGGGCGGAAGCCTACAATCTGACCAACACGCCGCAGTTCGACGAGCCGCAGCGAAACCTGACGTCGCCCGCGTTCGGAAAAATCACGAACACTCTTAACGACGGCAGGGTTTTTCAGTTTGGGCTCCGGTTTATCCTTTAAGCATCCCGGTACAATAAAAGTATGTCCGAAGCATTGGTGATCGCAGGCCGCCAGTTTCAGTCGCGGCTGATTGTAGGAACCGGCAAGTATCGCACTTTTCCCGAAATGGCGCGGTGCCACGAGGCATCCGGCGCCGATATGGTGACGGTTGCTGTACGCCGTGTCAATTTGACGGACCGCACGAAGGAATCGCTGCTCGATTACATCGACCGCGATCGGTTTTTTATCCTGCCCAACACAGCGGCCTGCTACACCGTGGATGACGCGGTTCGCACGGCCATGCTGGGGCGGGAAGTGGGGTTGTCGAACTGGGTGAAGCTGGAAGTCATTGGAGACGAGAAGACCCTGTTCCCCGACACGCTCGGGCTGGTGGAAGCGACGAAGATTCTCGTAAAGGAAGGATTCGTCGTTCTTCCGTACACCAACGACGACCTGGTGGTGGCCAAACGGCTGGTAGACGCCGGCGCGGCCGCGGTGATGCCTCTGGCAGCGCCTATCGGCTCGGGCCTGGGTATTCAGAACATGACGAGTTTACGGATTCTTCGGGAGATGATTACCGAAGTTCCGCTGATCGTCGATGCCGGGGTAGGCACCGCGTCGGATGCCACCATAGCCATGGAGCTGGGCTACGACGGGATTTTGATGAACACCGCCATTGCGGCCGCCGAAGACGCGGTGAAGATGGCGGAGGCCATGAACTTAGCAGTGCGGGCGGGACGGTTGGCATACGAGTCGGGACGGATGCCGAAAAAGCTGTATGCTTCGGCGTCGAGTCCGCTGACCGGTGTCATCGGCTAGTTACACCGGCCCGCTATGATCGATACAGAGCTTTTACTTAGTAAGGAGAATCGCAGAAGAAATGCCAACTAAAGTGGGTATCAACGGTTTTGGCCGTATCGGCCGCAACGTATTCCGCGCCGCCGTTGGGCGGGACGATATTGAAATCGTTGCAACAAACGACTTAACGGATACTAAGACGCTGGCGCACTTGTTGAAGTACGACTCAGTACTCGGCCCGTTGAAGGCCGACATCAAGTCAGACGCCGATGGGATCGTGGTAGACGGAAAGCCCCTGAAAGTGTTCGCCATTAAGGATCCGGCCGAGATTGACTGGTCGGGACTGGGTGTGGAAGTCGTGGTGGAATCCACGGGGCGGTTCACGAAAGGGCCGGACGCGGCCAAGCATCTCCGCGGATCGGTCAAGAAGGTGATCATCTCGGCGCCGGCGACCGAGGAAGACGTGACGCTCGTGTTGGGCGTGAACGACAGCGCCTACGATGCCTCCAAGCACAAGGTGATCTCCAACGCCTCGTGCACTACGAACTGCCTGGGACCGGTGGTGAAGGTGCTGCACGAGAAGTTCGGCATCGAGCGCGGGTCGATGACCACGATTCACAGCTACACCAACGACCAGAACGTGCTCGACTTCCCGCACAAGGATTTGCGGCGCGCACGGGCAGCGGCGATCAACATGATTCCGACTTCGACGGGCGCGGCCAAAGCCATCGGGCTGGTGATGCCGGAGTTGAAGGGCAAGCTGGACGGCTATGCGATGCGTGTGCCGACGCCCAATGTGTCGGTGGTGGATTTGGTGTGTGTGACCAGG
>JAEUQD010000934.1 GCA_016789925.1 Bryobacterales bacterium
CACCTCCGTCCTCGAAGGAGTCCGCTTTGTCCGCGACAACAAGCTCGTCTTCTCAGCCCTTTCGCTCGACATGTTCGCCGTCCTCTTTGGCGGCGCAACGGCCCTGCTGCCAATCTACGCGGTTGACATCCTCCAAGTCGGTGCAACGGGGTTGGGCTGGCTCCGCGCCGCCCCGTCCCTCGGCGCGATGGCCATGGCCCTGTTGCTCGCCAATGTCTTGGTCATCCACAAGCCAGGCCGAATCCTGCTTTGGTCCGTCGCCGGATTCGGCGTCGCCACCATCGTCTTCGGCATCTCCAAATCGTTCTGGCTCTCGATGGCGATGCTCCTGTTGGTCGGCGCGCTCGACAACATCAGCGTCGTGCTACGCCACTCGCTCGTTCAGACCGAAACCCCCGATTGGGTGCGCGGCCGGGTCCTCGCCGTCAACAACATCTTCATCAGTTGCTCCAACCAACTGGGCGCGGTCGAATCCGGCTGGGCCGCCGCCATACTTGGCACCGTCGGCAGTGTCGTTTTCGGTGGTTTCGCCACCATCGCCATCGTCGGATTCTTCGCCTGGCGCTTCACCGGCCTCCGCCGCTGGACCATGGCAGGAAGTCAGGATCGCTGACAAACGCACCTTCCCGCAGTCATGCAATGCATAAACAATGGAGTTGCGGTGTTCGACTGGGACGCAAGCAATCTGCGCAAGATTCGGGCACACCGAATTGAGGCTGAAGAAGTGGAGCAAGCGCTGTCGAACGACCCGATCCCGATCTACGAGCAAGACGTGGATGGGGAAGTGCGCTACGTCTACTACGGCGAGACAGATTCGGGACGGTTGCTGGCCGTGGTACTGGTTGAACGCGGCGAAACCATCCGAGTCGTCACCGCGTACGACCTGGATGCCGGGCAGAGGAAGGATTACCTCGCCCGGCACTTGCGAGGGGAGTGAAGGGATGAACAAGAAATCGATCGTCATGCCCAAGTTCGTCAACGAAGCACAGGAGGCGGACTGGTGGGCCAGCCGTGAAGGCCGCGAGTTCGTAAAACAGAAGGCGGCCGGAACCGGGAAGAAGGGAGGCGCGCCGAAGGGCTCGCGCCTTGTCGGTCAGTTGAACAAGGTCGCCAGCGTCCAAATTGCGTTGCGATTGCCCGAACCCGATGTAGCCAAGGCCCGGGAACTAGCAACGCGAAAGGGTATCGGATACCAGACCCTGCTCAAGATGCTGGTGCATGAAGGGCTTCGCCGCGAAGCGCGCCGTGCGTGAAAGGCAGCACCCGAGTAACGCACGTGTATTGAGCAGGAGCCGCCTACTGCCATTCTGACTACCTGCACGCATGCAGTAGAATCGCAAGGATGATCGGCCGTCTCGCTCTCGGCACCCTCTTCTCCCTCGTTGTGCTGGCGCAGGACGGCCGCCAGATCTTCGCCCGCCAGTGCGCCGTCTGCCACGGCGATGGCCGCGGCACCGAGCGCGGACCCAACCTCGCCAACAACCGCCGAGTCCGCACTCAATCTCGCGACGAACTCAAAGCCGTCATCCGCAATGGCGTCCCGGCAGCCGGCATGCCCGCCTTCCCGCTGCCGCCCGCCGAACTCGAAGCCGTCACCGATTTCGTCCGCTCCTTGAGCGCGCCCGCCGCCGACGCCAACCCGCCCGGCGACCGCGCCGCCGGCGAACGCTTCTTCTTCCAGGATGGCGGCTGCGCCAACTGCCACATGGTCTTCGGCCAGGGCGCAGCCGTTGGTCCGGACCTCTCCGCCATCGGCCGCGAAATGACCCTCGACGAGATTCAACAAGCCCTCCGCGACCCCTCCGCCAAAATCAAACCCGGTTACGCCGTCGTCCGCGCCACCCTCCGCGACGGCCGCGCCCTCCGCGGCTTCGCCCGCAACCGGAACCGCTACAACCTCCAACTGCAGGACCTCCAGGGCCGCTTCCACCTCCTCGCCACCAACGAAATCGCCACACTCGCCCCCGCAACGGCATCGCTCATGCCCGCCCGCCCCTATCCCGCCGACCTCCTGGCCTACCTCGCCTCCCTCACCGGCGTCTCTCTCACCCGCAAAGCCGCGCCCCTGGCGAAGGAAAGCGGTATCACCTTCGCCGATATAGCCAAGCCCAAACCCGGCGATTGGCCCTCCTACCACGGCGACATCGGCGGCAACCGCCATAGCCCCCTCAACCAGATCACCGCCGCCAATGTCCACCGCCTAGCCCTCCAATGGGTATTCCCCATCAACCTCTTCGCCATTGAAGCCACTCCCGTCGTGGTCGACGGCGTCATGTTCGTCACCGGACCCAACCAGGTGTTCGCCGTCGATGGCCGCGCCGGGCGCACCATCTGGCATTACCAGCGCCCGATGTCTCGCGAAACCCGCGGCGACCCCGCCAAGGGCACCAACCGCGGTGTCGCTGTCCTCGGCGACCGCGTCTTCCTGGTCACCGACAACGCCCGTCTTCTCGCGCTCCACCGCGTCACCGGACAACTGCTCTGGGAAGCCGACCTCCGCGCCGGTCTCGAAGGCAACAACTACGGCAACACCGCCGCCCCGCTCGTCGTCAACGACATGGTCGTCGCCGGCATCTCCGGTGGCGACCTCGGGATTCGCGGCTTCCTCTCCGCCTACAACGCCGCCACCGGCGACCGTGTCTGGCGTTTCTGGACCGTGCCGGCCCCCGGCGAACCAGGCTCGGAAACCTGGCAAGGCTCCGCGCTTGCCAACCACGGTGGCGGCGGCGGCACCTGGATGACCGGCACCTTTGACCCTGAAACCAACACCGTTTTCTGGGGCACCGGCAATCCCTACCCTTCGCTCAACGGCGATGAACGCAAAGGCGACAACCTCTACACCTCCGGCGTCGTGGCTCTCGACGCGCGCACCGGAAAACTCAAGTGGCATTACCAGTTCACCCCCCACGACCTCTACGACTGGGACGGCGGCCAAACACCCCTCGTCGTCAACCGTCCCTTCCGCGGCCGCGAACGCAAACTCCTGCTCCAGGCCAACCGCAACGGCTTTTTCTACGTCTTTGACCGCACCAACGGCGAACTCCTCCTCGCCGAGAAGTTCGTCGACCGTTTTACCTGGGCCACCGGCATCGGTAAAGACGGCCGCCCCATCCTCGTCCCCGGCCAGGAACCCACGCGCGACGGCACAAAGATCTGCCCCAACATCCTCGGTGCGGCCAACTGGCCTTCGGTCGCCGTCAGTCCCATCACCGGCTGGTTCTATGTCCAGGCGCGCGAAGCCTGCGGCATCTATGTCAAACCGCCCAGTTGGAATCCCCGGCCCATTCCCCTGGAACCCGGCTACATGGTGCTCCGCGCCCTCGACATCGAAACCGGCAAGCGCGTCTGGGAGGTCCCGCAGATCGGCGGCGCCGACAGTTGGGGCGGTGTGCTCTCCACCTCTGGCGGTGTCGTCTTCTTCGGAGAAGACAGCGGCGCCCTCGCCGCAGTCGACGCCAAGACCGGCAAGGACCTCTGGCGCATCCAGACCAACGCCTCCGCGGAACTCGGCGACGGCCACAGTTGGCGCGCCTCCCCCATGACCTACCTGGCGGGCGGCAAGCAATACATCGCCGTCGCCGCCGGACCGAACATCCTCTCCTTCGGCTTACCGGAATAGCAGAAACGCCGACACCGCGGTCAGCCCGATCACCATGCCCTCAAACACGCGTGGCGACACGTGCTGCACCACCCATTTCCCCGTCACCGCGCCCACCGTCACCGCCGGCGCCATCAGCAGATTGAAGGTCAGCGATTGCCGGCTGAACAACCCGTGCCACACGTAGATCGGCACCTTTGACAGGTTGATCACAAAGAAAAACCACGCCCCCGTGGCGATAAACTCTTCCTTCGGCAAACGCTTACTCAACAGATACAGGTTCATCACCGGACCCGCCGCGTTCGCCACTGTCGTCGCAAACCCCGCCGAAATCCCGTACGGCACCGGATGCGCGCTGCCCATCGGCGTGTCCGGCCGCAGCCGTCGCCGCAGATACAGCACCATCATCACCAGCACAATCGCGCCGATAATCGGCCGCAGTGTCCGCTCGTGCATCGTGAGCGCCGCCGCGCCCAGCCCCAAGCCCACCATCACCCACGGAGTGAGCGAAAACAAACGTCCCGCTGCCGCATGGTTCCGCCAATACCAGACGGCGAACAGATCCGCCATGCACAGCAGCGGCAGCACGTAGCCCGCCGACAATCGTGCATCGCCCACCGTCAGCACCATCAGCGGCACTACCGGCGCAGCCACTCCCGGCAAGCCCGTTTTTGCCACTCCAATCAGGAATGCGCACAGCGCCCCCACCATCCACTGCCACGCCGCAAACTCCGGCATGCGCTATTGGAGGCTCACCGTGCGCGGCTTCACCAGCGCCGCAATCTGCGGAACGTCGAACCACTCCAGCAGCCCGAAGCAGAACAACTCCGGCGCCTGGTCCACACGAATGTCCCGGCCCAGTATCTCTTTCAACGACTGGAACGAATCCTTCGCCGTCAGCGCCTGAATCGCCGCCGGCTCTACCGCCGCCGCCACCAGCGCCATCAGCCCTGTCCGTGGACCCAGCGTCAGCACTTCCACCGACGCCACGCCCCGATCCGTCTTCAGCCACCGCGCCGCGGCGTTGATCTGCGCCGCCTGCAACGCCAGCGGACGTTCCCCCAACCCCGCTAGGAGCATCGCAAACAGAAAATCACGCCGCGCAATCTTCGACTCGCCCAGGTAGAACGGATCGATCGCCAGTACGCGTTTACCCGACGCCAGCAACCGGTCCACCTCCGCCGCTGCTTTCACCCTCCCTTCATCCGCCACCACAATCACCGCCTGTTCGCCGCTGCCCAACTCCACCGCCGGCACGGTGAAAGCGTTGTCCACCCGCAACTTCCAAAATTTCGCGTTGCCCGACTCGGAAGCCTGCGTCGCCTGCAACGACAGCGTCCGGTACCGGGTCACCGCGCGCAGATTCTCCAACGTCGCCTTGCCTGGTCGCGGCAAGTCCTGGGCCAGCCGCAGCGCGATCTCGTGAAAGTCCAGGTTGTCCGCCGGCAGTGCCGGACGCAGCGCCGTATTCACCCGGACCTGATCGTCCACCGCCACTTCCTTCGTATCCAGCGCCCCCATTCGAAAGGCATCCCGCAGAAAGCGGTACAGCGCCTCCCGATTGTCCTGGTCGTAGTTATGCCCCGCGCCGTGGTTCACGTGATACTTCAGCGCCATCGGCGCATCGTACAGCCGGTAGAACGGCGTCGCCGTCTGCAACAGGGGACTCACCGCATAGTCCGCCCGAAAACAGCACGTGTCCTTCGCGTTATAGGTCAACTGAATCGGCCGCGGAGCCATCAGCGCCGTCAGGTGCGTGTAGTCGGCGATGCTCGCCAGGTCCGAAGGCGTCTGTTCGGAATCCCCCAAATCCAGGTCCGGCCACTGCGCCCGCGTCACATACGACGAATACCCCGCCACCGGCATCGCCGCGCTTACCCGTGTATCGAGCGACGACAGAAAAATCGTCTGCCATCCCCCGCCCGACAACCCTGTCACCGTCACCCGGTGCTCGTCCGCGTTCGGCAGCGACAGCGCTACATCGAGCGCCCGCTTGAGTCCCAGATGGAACAGCGCCAGTCCGCTGGTGCCCGTCAAATCGATCTGCGGCATCCGGTAGTGGTTCAACCCGTCCACCTTCATCTGCCCCATCCCCAGCCATTCCGGATTCACCGCATAGAAACCTTTCTTGGCCAGGTTCATGCACCGGATTTGGATATACGGCGTCGCCGTACCGTCGCCTTCGTGCCCGTTCACGTTCAACACCACCGGCGTCAACCCGGTCACCTTCTCCGGCTCATAAATCAACCCCGGCAGCCACAAGCCCGGAATCACTTCATACCGGAACTGCCGGACTCGATAACCCGGTCCGCTCGCGAACGGCTCCAGTAACTCCACCTTCGTCTTTGCGTCGCGCCATTGCTTCGCTTCGCCCCGGTACACTATCTCGTCCAGCACCCGCTGTCGCAGTGCGTTTCCGTACTTCTCCCACTCGGCAGTCGTGCGAAAACTGCCCAGCGGCGGCACCTTCGACCCCGTATACACCTGAATGTCCAGCAGCGCCTGGTTGGGGTCGACAATGCGCGTCTCCAACAACCGCGCCGTATCCGATTGCGCCGCCGCGCCCAGCGCCAACACCAATATCAGCCAAAGTCGTTTCATGCAATGATTCCCGAAATATCGATCAAATACAGTTGCCGTCCGCCGTTGTGCGGCGAGTCGATACACACCAACCGGCCATTCCGGCTCGACCGCGGATGCGTGTCGCACCGCCACTCCCCCGTAAACTCCGCCGGCGATAGAAAATGTCCCAGCGGGTACCGCCGCCCTTCCTGCAAATCGAACACGTAAGGGTGCTGCAGGCGCTGCTTGTCCGGATAGGTATCGTTCAACACCCAGCGGTTCCCCGTCTTTGGCAGGTACGTGTTATGCCCGTTCTGCGGCATTCCTTCTGGCGCCATTACCTGCACGTTCTCCGTCTTGTCCTCATACAAATAGAACTTGTTCCCGTGCGATGGGTGCCGTGCCCAAGCCATGATATGCCGGTCGTCCCGCCAGATGAAATGCGACGTCGCCCCATACGGATCGGTCACATACAAATCCGTTCCATCGGGCTTGCACGTGAACATCCGCGTCGCGCCCGCCTCCGGGTTACTGCCGCCTCGCCGCCGGTGCAGAAAGATGAACCGGTGCCCCGATGGGGAATACAACAAATGATTGATCTTATGTTTCGACCCCGCCCACGACCCGATCTTGTACGGATGCGCCGCCACCTGCGCGTACGACAGGATCAAGTCCCGCTTTCCGGTCGCGAGGTTCATCCGCCAGATGCCTGTCGTCTCCGGAGCCAGTTCATTCGCATACGGATCAGCCACCGGATATCCATATCCGGGCCGCGTATCGTTCAGCCTGCCGAAGTCCGGGTGCACCGCCCACTTTCCATCCGGAGACACGCAATATACCGGACCCGGAAGCGTCCGCTTCTTCCCAGTCTTCACGTTCAGAATGTGGCTGATCAGCGTATCACCGTCGCGGTCGTTGTAAATGACTTCGTCCCCCGACCCCGGCAGCCATTGCAGCATGCACCCCTGCTGCCAGTTCCACGCACCGGACTCGCCCAGATCCACCCACCGGTCCTGATCCTTCAAATCCACCATGCCCAGCCGGATCTTGTCCCCCGGCTTCGGCGACCGGTGCTCAAACCGCACCTGCATCCCCAACACGTACCGGTCCAACACGTCAAACTGCCACTTGTCGTAGTAGCCGAACCAGTGGAAACCGGGCCCACGCGTCAATTGCCGTACGGGCGGCAGTCTTTCAGTCGTCTGCGCGGCGGCCAGCGATAGCAAAAAGTCTCTTCGGAGCAAGCCCTCTTATTGAATCGCACGCCGGACGCTAGCGCAACGCTACCGCTTCGGCGACAGCCAGCGGGACACTCCCCCCGTGTCGAGCAGTAGCTTCATCCCCTCTTCATGCACCGTCAATTGCGCATCCATCAGTTGGTCCACCGTATGGCGGAACGGCTGCCCGTCGCGTTTGCTCGTAGAAAAGCTGTGCGCGGGCGACTCGATGACAAACGCCAGCGCGCCGCAATGTAGGTGTAGCGCCGTGTCCAGGTTGTAGCGGTTCAGCGAGGCCGCCCGCGGCAACGTCGCCGCCCGCACCGGATCGGTGGAGTGCTGCAACCCCATCGTCGCCAGCCGCGAACGCACACGCCCATAAAAGCTCTCCCACACCGGCATCAGCGTGGGCTCGACAAACGGCCGCAGGGGTTCGATGAACTGCGCCCCCGTATGCAAATTCAGAATCACATCGGGCCGCTCCCGCGCTGCAAGATCGAGCAGTGCCTGCGTCTCCGGCTGCCGTTTCGTCGAAAAGAAATCGTCGTGCTGGATGTTCACGCCGCCGTCGTTCGGATAGCCGCCCGGAAACTGCGTCTTCGCAAAATCCAGCGGAATGTGTTCCTTCACCTGCGGCCAACCGATCAGTTTCCCGTCCGGCGGCCAGCCGCCCGTGTTGAAATACTCCTGCACCGTGTGATCCCCACCCCAATCGGCCAGCATCCGCAGCGGAATGCGCGCCCTTCCATCCACGTTCGTGATCGGAATCAGAATCAGCCGGTCCAATTTTGCCGCCGCCTCCTGAATCCCGGGCCACTCCTTCCCGCGCAAATCCTTGCCGGTCTCGAGCACCGACAGCAGGTTCACCATTCCCGCAATCGCCTCCCACTCGCCGCCATGCACCGAGGCCATCGCCATGTACACGCGCTTCTCATGGTCTGGCCCGATGTACGCCCGAACGTCGCGAAAGCCCAGCGACCCCGAATAGGTCGTGGTCCCCGCGCCTTGCCTCGCCCGTCCATAAAAAACCGCTTTGATCTCCCGCCCGCCCGCGGTCTTCCCCACCGTTTCCACTCGCCCGCGCTTCACTTTGTCACGCAAAAACGCCGACACTTCCTCCACCGTCGTCACCCAGTACGGAGGAATCTCTGCCGCCTCCTTCAAATACCGGGCTGGGATATTAAACGGCGGCGCAGCCTCCAGCGCCACCGCCGCCATCAGAGCAAAGAACAGGGAAATCCGCATCAGCCGTCACCATACCACGCCCAACCGTCCTATAATGCGGCCATGCAGTCTCGCAGAAGTGCCGGTCAACGAGGCAGCGACGCCGTCGAAGCGTCCGCCACTGGAGATTCCACTGCCCGCGTCGGAATCATTCTCTCCTCCTTCGCCGGTGGCGAGGATCATTTTGGCGGTACGAAGTTCGAAACCCTGCCCGAACCCCGCCCCGCCAACGCCGAACTCTCCGCCGCGCAGGTCCGCGATATGACCCTCCGCGCCATCGAACTGGGCACGAGCGCCCAGGGCGGTCTCCCCCGTCTCATCAGCCGCGACCACGACGTCGTCATCCTAGCCGACCGTGACGCCGACCCCATGGTCGTCTCCGCCGTCCTGTCCGTCGTCAACGGCCGCAACCCCCACAAGGTAACCCTCGTGTCGGCCATGAAGGCGCCCCCCGATGGCGTCACCGTCGTCAATCCCGCCACCGCCGAATCCATGCGCATGCCCGCCCCGGGCATCTTCTCCCGCCGCAACATCGAATACAGCGTCCCCGTCGCCGTCCTCCACTGCGACCGGCTCATTTCCGTCGCTCCCCTCCGCGTCGCCGCCGGCCGCCCCTCGCTCAGTATCGATAACTTCCGCGCCATCGCCAAGCCCGTGACCCCCGCCACGGTCGGTACCAACGACCTCGTCGCCATCGACGCCTTCGGCTTCCACGTCGCCGAATATGCCGTCGTCGGCGGAACCATGGCGTTTGTCAACGGCAAACCCATCCGCCATAACGTCGTCGCCGCCAGCCCTTCCCCCGTCGCCGCCGACTCCATCGGCGCATCCCTCCTCGGCCTCAAATCCACCGCCGTGCCCCTCCTGCAAATGGCCCGCAAGCGTGGCTTCGGCGACCCGGACCCCGACGTCATCTGGATGCGCGGCAACGAGATCGACGAAGCCAAGCTCAAACCCGTGGGCATATAATCGGTGTAAGATTCCGGCAAAGAGAGGCGACCTGATGCTATACACACGACGCGACGTTTTCTCGACAATGCTGGCCGGCGCAGCCAGCCACCTCCTGGCAGCCCCCGCTGGCAAACTGGGCATTCCTGGTCCCTACCCCGGCCGCGTTGTCGCCGTCCAGAGCGACAACTCCCTCGTTTCCGGTCTCTACCAGCCGGAAACGGTGCAGAAAATGATGCACAAGGGCATGCTGGAGCTCACCGGCGCCCCCAGTTGGACTGACGCCTGGCGCGTCTTCATCCAGCCCGGCGACGTTGTCGGCATCAAAGTCTGCCCTGTCGGCGGCAAGAAGCTCTGTTCCGACCCGGCGGTTCTCCGCCAGATCATCGACGGCATCAACAAGGCCGGCGTCCCCAATAAGGACATCGTCGTCTATGACCGCTATCGCCGCCAGTTCATCGGCGCCGGGTTCCACAAGTGGCTTCCCGAAGGCGTCCGCTGGTCCTGGGCCGCCGAAGAGTACGAAACCTGGCAGTTGGGTATGGACGGCTACGACCCTGATGTCTACATGGAAATCCCCCTGGTCAAGCCCAAGGACAATCCCAACGACGCGCACGCCCGCCGCTCCTACGCCGCGAAATTCCTCACCAAGCAGGTCAACAAGATCATCAACCTGCCCGTCCTCAAGTCGCACCAGTCCGCCGGCGTTACGCTAACGCTCAAGAACATGTCCCACGGCTTCGTCAATAACGTCAACCGCAGCCATATCAACCGCGAATTGAACGCCTGCGACATGTTCATCCCCGCCGTCGTTGACATGCCCGTCATCCGCCAGAAGGTCGTCCTCCACATCCTCGATGGCATCAAGGCCGGCTACAATGGCGGTCCAGGCACGCCCCCGCAATTCATTTGGGAACACAAAACGATGTTTTTCGGGACAGATCCGGTCGCCCTCGACAAGACCGGCTGGAAAATCATCGACGCCAAACGCGCCTCTGTGGGCCTTCCCCCCGTCGCCGAAACCGCCCCCGGCGATAAATTCAACAACTACTGGGGTCAGCCCGAACACATCGAACTCGCCGCCAACCTCGGCCTCGGTGTCTTCGCGGACGACAAGATCGAACTGAAGAAGTACTCTTTGTAACAGATTCATTCTTTTGCGCCGGGTGCCGGAAGTGGTATGCTGTCCGGAAGAGACGCCCATGAAGAGTTCCGGATCTAGTCGTAGAAAATTCTTTCAGTCTGCCGCTCTCGCCAGTGCTGCGGCTGCTTCCGGCCGCGCACAAGCACCGGTTTCACCGAACGCCGAACGGCTGCGAAAAGCCACACAGATGCGGACGGCCCGGGCGGACCTGTACCGCCAGTTGGGCGAAGTCGAACAACCCACCAACGGCGACGAAGAACGCTACCCCAACAAAATCAACTCGTTCTCGAAGACCCTGTTGCATAATGCCATGGGTGAGGTCTCCCTCCAGGCCTACCAGAGCATGTTGCGCGCCCTCCAAAGCGGCAAGAAGGAAGACTTCGACGCTGTCGTCCGCGGCGGCAATGTCCGCCTCAAGAACCCGATGGCCGCCTTCAGTTGGCAGTACATGGGTGCGGATCAGTGTCAGTACGCCATCCGTCCCGCTCCTCGCTTCGACAGCGCCGAACAGGCTGGGGAAATGGCCGAACTCTACTGGCAGGCCATTCTCCGCGACGTTCCCTTTGCCGAGTACGACTCAAATCCCCTGGCCAACCAGGCGGCTCAAGACCTCTCCCGCTTCCGCGATTTCCGTGGACCCAAAGCCTCGGGCCGCGTGACCGCGGCGACGCTGTTCCGCGGCAACACCGTCGGCGACGTCGTCGGACCCTACGTCTCGCAGTTCCTCCTCCAGCCCGTGCTCATCGGCTCCCAACTCTTCGACCAGAAGCAGCGGTCCCTCACTCCCGGCCAGGAATTCATGACCAGCGAGGGCTCGTGGCTCGAAATTCAGATGGGTATCGGCAAGGGTGCTGGGGTCACGCTCGAAGACACCCCGCGCTACATTCGCACTGGGCGAGACCTCGCCCAGTACGTCCACCTCGACTACTCCTATTCGCCCTACTACACGGCCGCGTGGTTGCTCATGAACTTAGGGGATATGGCGTTAAGTGAGGACAATCCCTACGTCTGGTCTAAGTCCCAGGACCATTTCGTCACCTTCGGCGGTCCTGACGCCCTCGAATTCACCTCCCGCGCCGCGAAGCCCGCTTTCCATGCCGCCTGGTGGCAGAAGTGGATGGTCCACCGGCGGGCCCGCCCCGAGGTGTTCGCGGGCCGCATTCACTATCACATGACCACCCGGGCGCTCTATCCGCTGCCCGAGGAGATTCTCAACTCCGCCGCCCTTGACATCGTGAACCGGAAATACGGTACGTGGTTGCTGCCGCAAGCCTATTCCGAGGGCTCCCCCGCCCATTCCGCGTATCCGTCCGGGCATTCCACTGTCGCCGGCGCTTGTGTCACTATGCTTAAGGCCTTCTTCCGCGAATCCTACGTCATCCCAAACCCGGTTGTGGCCTCGCCGGACGGCAAGGAACTGCTCCCCTGGAAAGGAGCCGACCTCACTGTCGGAAACGAACTGGACAAGCTCGCATCCAACATCGCGCTGGCTCGCGATTTCGCCGGCATCCACTGGCGTACCGACGGATGGGAAGGGATGAAACTGGGCGAGGCGGTCGCCATCAACATCCTGCGCGACATAGCCGCCAGTTACGTCGAAGATTTTGGTGGGTTCTCCTTTACTCGCTTTGACGGGACTCGCATCACCGTCACTGCCAATATGTCCTAAGCTCGTGTCGTTGAGGGACCATATCACCGTCTTGTAGTCCAGCCAGCCAATCGCCTCAGGCTGAGCGGCCGGAGGTTGATTTCTTCCCCCCACCCCTGCTTCCACTTACTTCCCCGCCCCACTTCACTTACACTTCTCTGTCCTTCGGGGGCTACTATTCTCGATTCCCCCTAATGCAAAAAACACCTAGAGCCGATAGGTAGGACAAGACGAGACATACGATGACCTATCTCGGCATCCATTCCGGCGCGGCAATGCGGCGAAAATCGCCAACCGGGTTGACTGTCCTCGCTCTCATCGTTGGGTTTTCCCACGTATTGTCTGCCCAGGCGTACGGTTACGCGACTCAAGGCATCTCCGTTCAACTCAGTTCGGCTGGTGTCCTCTCGGTCCCGGCTAACCTCTCCTTAACGACCTCGGGTTCTACCTTTAACAATTTCTCCGGCTCTATAGCCGTTAACTACAAAGCTCGAACCACTCCCACTGGCAGTGCATCGCTCACGGTAAAGGCCAATTCCGAGTTCAGTCCGACGGGAGGTCCAACACTCTCCAATGGGGACCTCACGTTCACCTGTGGCTCACCGGGCTTGGGCACCTCCTGCGCTTCGGCCCAAACCGTCAGCACGAGCGTCAGCCGGACGGTGGTCAGCGTAGGGAGTAATGCCTGCACCGGCGGCGGTGGCTCTTGCAGCAGCTCCGATCCGGCCAGTGTCCAGCTTTCCTTCACCCTGGCCAACACTCCACAACACAAGACAGGCACGTATTCCACCAGCCTGCTCTTCACCATTAGTGTCGTCTAGCGAGAGACCTATGAAGAAGCTCACTCATCTCGGCATTCTGGGGTTGATCCTGTTTCTGGGCAGAATCCAGGCCCAGTTCGCCTCCACCGGCACGACCACAGTATCGGTCACTGTCGGCAGCGAGGCCGCCATTCAGATCAATACCGCCACCACAACGCTCACTACGGCTGCCACGACCTTCGCTGACTACACTGGCACGACCAATCTCACTTACAAGATCAGGACGACACAAGGTTCCGGTACCGGCACAATCACGCTTCGCGTGACCACAGACTTTTCGCCCGCGGGCGGCCCCTCCGTCGCCTCTCCGCCGACCGCAGGAGATCTGCTTCAATACACTTGCACCGTTGCCTCCCCAGGGACCGCTTGTGCGGGTACTCAAACAGCCAGCACAAGTTCGGACACTTCGGTGGGCACCTTTGGCGCGGACGCCCGATCCACTGCCGCTGGAAACAGTGGCTCGGTCGCCTGGACGCTTACCAACGACCCCGTTTACAAAACCGGCACCTATACGGCGACCGTCACATTCACGATTTCAGCCACATGATGAACTCTCAGGGGAATGACTTATGAAAACGATTTGCACCATCACTCTTGTCGGCGTGGCCTTCTTCTCTGGCTT
>JAEUQD010000956.1 GCA_016789925.1 Bryobacterales bacterium
GGGAATCGACCTGCGGGATCCCAAGTTGTCGATCACGCCGAACAATCGGCTGATGCTTGTCATGGGCGGTTCCGTGTATCAGGGCACCAAGGTTCTCAAGGGGCGGCGGCCGCGGGTGGCATTTTCCAAGGACGGCAAAGCGTTCACCGCGCCGCGGGCGGCGCTGGAGGAAGGTGACTGGCTGTGGCGCGTCACCTGGCACAAAGGCATGGGCTACGGCGTTTCCTACCGGGTGGACTCGCCGGACTGGGCGGTGAGTCTCTACAGGAGTTCCGATGGCGTTCAATGGACGAAGGTGAAGGATCTGGACGTGCCCGGCCGGCCGAACGAGACTACGCTTCGTTTCCTGCCCAGCGGAGAAATGGTTGCGCTAGTGCGGCGCGAGAGCAGTGATAAACAGGGGTGGATCGGGGTGAGCCGGGCGCCGTTTCTCGACTGGAAATGGAAACCGGCGGGCAGCCAGTTGGGCGGACCGAATTTCATCGTGCTGCCGGATGGGCAGATGGTCGCCGGCAGCCGCGACTATCGCCAGGCAGCGGAGAAGAAGTACACGACGCTGATCGGTCCAATGACCGTCGACGGGTTTACGCAGAAACTCTCGTTCCCCAGCGGTGGGGATACTTCGTATCCGGGCTTTGTCTTCCACGAAGGCGTGCTGTGGATGTCCTACTATTCCTCGCACGAAGGCAAGACCAGCATCTATCTGGCGAAGATCCGGTAGCGCGGGCTACGAAGTGACGATGAGATAGGCGGCCATGATCAATCCGGCCGCGCCGAGCAGGAGTGCGATGGCGATGGATCCGGCCGATGGCCGCAACCCGATGCGCTGGCCCGCGTTCAGTTGCCGGACCATGCGGGCATGGCGCGCCGCCGACAGGACATTCACCGCGACCCCGAGCACCACCAGCGCGGTTCCGAAAACCAGGGACAAGTCGGGCGGCTGGGCAGCGGTCACGCCGCGGGCTAACTGCATTTCCCGCAGAAAGAGGCCAAACCGGGCAACGACAAAGCCGAAGCCCATCAGGGCTAATCCAGTACGGATCCAGGCCAGAAAAGTCCGCTCGGCGGCGAGAAAAACGCGGGGATCTTCCATTACTTCTCTGCTATCACAATCAGGGACTGTCCGGCCGGCAGGTTACGGCCGAGGCCGATCCAGCGGGCTTCGATGGAGAGCGGAATCGAGAGCGCGCGGTCGAGCCAACCGGCAACCGGCGTGACGCCGCTGGCGGGTTCGGCCCCGGTGAGCGGCTCCCAGATGCGGAACTTGGCCAGCGCCACCGGCAGCAACAGCGAATTGGCGTAGGTGCAGCGCCGGACCTTGAAGCGATGATCCCGGAGAAGCTTGAGCAGGCGGGAGCGCGTGAAGCGCTGGCGTTCGTGGGCAAACTGCGAGTGGCGGGAGCGCAGAATGTCGAGCGCGGAAACACGGGCGATCAACAATCCGCCGGGTCGCAGTACGCGGTAGAACTCGGCCACGGGTTTCGACTCCTGGCCGCGCTTCAGGTGGACAATCACGTCCATCGACACGACGGCGTCGAATGCTTCGCCGCGGAAGGGGAGCGCGCAGATATCGGCCTGCGCCAGTTGGTTGAGACCGTAGTGGCGGGCGTAGGCGAGACCTTCCATGCCCAGGTCCGACGGATACATGCTCCAACCGTATCGTTCAGCCAGGACTTTGGAAAAGTGTCCCGTGCCGCAGCCCGCCTCGAGGACATCGCGAAACTTGCGCTCGCGCGCGATGGGATCGAGCAGGCGAAACATGATTTCGCGCATCCCGCGGTACCACCAGAAGTGTTCTTCGGAGTTCGCGATGTTGGCGAACTCGGCCGGGTTCATCATCCGGTCAAACCGCGGCCGGAGCGCCGGCGCGTTCGCGCGCGCTCTTATGAGTCAGCTTGCAGGTGGGGTTCGGATCGTTAGGGTCGAGGTAGTGAGGCAGATGCTCGCGGCAATAGGCCAGTGTCAGCGCCACGCCTTCGTCGAATCGGGTCCGGGCTCGCCAATCGAAGTGTTCGCGAAGCAATGTCGAGTCGGTGTAGTAGCTGCCGATATCAATCCCTTTCCGCTCTTCCGGGAAGTCGCGAAAGACGGGCTCGGGAGCTCCGGCCGCGCGCGCGGTGGCGGCGGCAACGTCGGCCATCGAGAGCGGTTCCGGGCCACCCACGTTGTAGGATCGCGATCGCAGTCGATCGGCCGCGGCCACGCGCACCATGGCCTCGACAACGTCGTCGACATAAACGGGGTCCCGCAACTGGCGCCCGTCGCCGAAGATCTCGAGTGTCTGCCCGGTGAGTGCCTTCCGCAAATAAGTAGACAGGAAGCCCTGGCAGGGAACATCGAGGGCGATCCGCGGACCATAGACATTCGTGAGCCGCAAAACAGCGGCATCCAGATGGCCCGTGCGCGACAACATCAGGTGATACTGCGTCGCCGCATACTTGTGAACTCCATTGAAGTCGACCGGATTCACGGGATGTTGCTCGTCCACGGGAAGATACTCCGGCACCCCGTACACCTGCCGCGTGCCGGCGTATAGAATGCGGATGCCGGGTGCGCAGTCGACACACGCCTGGAGGAATCTCATCTGGTCGAGAGTGTTGATCTGAAGGTCGCGCTCGGGCAGCACCATCGAGTGGATGTGGCTGATCTCGCCCGCCAGGTTGAAAATCAGATCGCACGACCGCAGGATTGTCAACAGGTTGCCGGTTTCGCCGATGGAGTGCGGCACAATCCCCACCTCCGACGCCACCGGCGCAATGTTGTAAAGATTGCCACCGCAGCCCTGAATCCGGGGATCGACAATAGTGACGCGCGCACCCAGTTCCACAAGGCGGATCGCCAGGTTCGAACCGATGAAGCCAAGGCCGCCCGTTACGATGATGTTCTTTCGATGGAAGTTCACCCGATCTTCCTTTGTGATAAATATTTTAGTACGGTGCGCTGGTTGATTGCCGCACAATGCGCGGTTTGGGTTGCTGCGGCGCAGTCGCCGCACAATTGGCCGCAGTTTCGCGGCCCCGAGGCGCTTGGGTTGGGCGTGGGTACCGCCCCGATGTTCTGGAACCTGGACCCCAAGTCCGGTCCGACCCGCGGCCTCAAGTGGAAGACACCAATCCCTGGGTTGTCGCATTCCAGCCCGATCATCTGGGAAGACCGCCTCTACGTCGCCACGGCGGTCAGCAGCGTGGGCGAGGCGCCGCTCAAGGTCGGACTCTACGGCGCGGGCGATTCCGCCGACGACAATGCCGAACAGGCGTGGATCATCTATTGCCTCGACAAGCGGACGGGCCAAGTCCTCTGGGAACGCACGGCGCACAAAGGAAGGCCGAAAGCCGCGCGCCACACGAAGGCGACGCACGCCAACACGACTCTGGCCACCGACGGCAAGCGCATTGTGGCCTTCTTCGGTTCGGAAGGTCTGTTTGCCTTCGGCATGAATGGCAAGCCCCTGTGGCGGGTCGATCTCGGCAATCTCGACGCAGGCCCCCTGCCGGAAAACCTTTCGTGGGGGTTCGCCAGTTCGCCGGTCCTCTATCGCGACACTGTAGTTGTGCAGGCCGACGTGAAGAGCGGTCCGTTTCTGGCAGCCTATGCCGCCAAGGACGGCAAGCAAGTGTGGCGAACTCCGCGGGGAGGCGTTTCCGAGCGCAGTTGGTCCACACCCACCGTGATCGAACAGGGCAAGCGGTCCTGCGTGGTCTGCAACGGCTGGCCCTTCATTGCGGGTTACGACTGGAACGACGGCCGCGAACTGTGGCGGTTGGGCTCGGGCGGCGATGTTCCCGTGCCCACTCCGGTCTACGCCAGCGGATTGGTGTTTGTCGCCAACGCGCATGGCGGACCCTCGCCGCTCTATGCCATCCGGCTCAATGCCTCGGGCGACATCACACCAAAGGCGCCCGCACAGTCGAGCACCGGCGTCGCGTGGATGGAACCGCGCAATGGCGCGTACATGCAAACGCCGCTCGTGCACAGCGGCATCGTTTACAGCGCGTCGGACCGTGGCGTGCTCAACGCCTACGACGCCTCAACGGGACAGCGCTACTATCAGCAGCGCCTGTCCTACCTCGCGGCCGCTTTTACCGCCTCGCCGGTGGCCGCCGAAGGGCGGTTGTATTTCACCTCGGAAGAAGGCGACGTGTACGTCGTGAAGGAAGGCGCGGCGTATCAATATCTCGGGATCAGCCGCTTGGGCGAAGTCACACTCTCCACGCCGGCGATCTCGCAGGGTACCCTGTTTTTCCGCACCCGTGGCCACGTCGTGGCGATTACCGACCAGTAGCCGCGCTACTTGTAGTGAATCTCGAACGGCTTGTTGGTGATGAAGATCACCGTCACGTCGGTTTCCGCCGTGGCTCCGTGCTCCATCTCCATGCCTTCCGGAAACCAGACGAAATGGCCGGGTGTGAAGCGGCCCGCATGCGTCACCAGGGTCCCTTCCAGCACGTACATCCCGTGAGCGCAGGGGTGCGTATGGCGCGTGTTCATCACGCCCGCCGGATAGCGCACCAGGCGAACTTCCATTCCCGTGTCGGGGTCGGTGACCAGATTCTTGCGATAGAGGGTCTTGCCCAAGTGTTCATTCCAACGCTCCTCCCAGGGAAGAGCGTTGGAATCGATAACGGTCAGATCAGCCATGTAACTAAACTTTCTCGGGTACAACGAACGGCGCGCGGTATTGCGTGCGGGTGAACATCGCGGTGGCTTCCTTGTCGCCGGGGCACTCGTACTTCTCCGCGTCGAACCGGACCGTCCTGCCAAGACGGTAAGAGATGTTGGCCAGGTGAACAAGCGTCGAGGAGATTGCGCCTTCTTCGATCTCGGCGTTCAAATCCTCACGCTTGCCGGAGCGTAAAGCGGCGATGAAATTCGCCCAGTTCGATCCGCCCTCTTTCCGTGCCGGACCTGGCTGCTGGTCTTTGCCCAGAAACGTCTTGTAAGTGGCATAGCCGTCGATGGCCATGTAGCCCTTCGAACCATAGAAGATGTTGCCCACCGTATTGCCGCCGGGCTTCGATGGGTTGTCACCAATGCCCGCTTCGTGGTTCGACATCCAGTGGCGAACCTCAAACACCATCAATTGCCGCTTGCCGCCTTCGTTGAATTCGTAAGTGGCGACGAGCGTGTTGGGTGTCTCCTGATCGTCGTCAAACATGTAGTGCCCGCCCATCGCGCTTACCTTCACGGGGTATTTCACGCCCAGGCCCCAGCGGCAAATATCCACTTCGTGAATGCCCTGGTTGCCGAGGTCGCCGTTGCCGTAGTCCCAGTGCCAGTGCCAGTTGTAGTGGAACCGGTTTTGGGTGAATTCGCGCTTGGGGGCGGGCCCGAGCCACAGGTCGTAGTGCACGCCTGCCGGCACCGCCTCCACCGGCTTGCGGCCAATCGTGTCACGCCACTTAAAGCAAAGGCCGCGGGACATGTACACGTCGCCGATCACGCCTTCGCGCAACTTCTGCACAGCCTCGCGCAGCGCCACCGTCGACCGCGAATTGGTCCCGTGCTGCACCAGCCGATTGTACTTCCGGGCCGCTTTCACGATTTGTCGCGACTCGAACATGTTGTAGGAGCAGGGCTTCTCGGTGTAGACGTGCTTACCGGCCTGACACGCCCAGATGGTCTGGAGTGTGTGCTGGTGGTTCGGAGTGGCGATCGAAACAGCGTCAATCGACTTGTCCTCCAGCAGCTTGCGCAAATCCGTATAACCCTGGGGCCGCTTCTTGCCCAACTTCTCAATGTCGGTCAGCCGCTCGTTAAGTACGCGCTCGTCGACATCGCAAACAGCGGCGATTTCGACATTTTCCATGCCGGCGTACTCGCGAATATGCGACCGGCCCTGTCCGCGTACACCGACGCAGGCCACGCGCACGCGGTTGTTGGCGCTGGCCAAATGGGGGGTGGCGGCCGCAACCGCCGAAGACATGAGGAAATGACGTCTTTCCATCGATTCACTCCTTACTGAGGGAAGCCCTTACTGCTCAAACCTGGAATAATCCGCAATGCATTTTTATAGTACAGCTTCTTGAGGACTTCGTCGGGCAGGTCGAGGCCGTACATCTGCCAGAAGGCGTGGCGGCGGCGGTAATAATCGAAGTACTCGTCGGCGGTTTCGAGCACACGGAAGTAATAGGGATACTCCGAAGGTGTGTAAGTATCCTTGCCGAAGAGCACCCGGTTCTGATAGCGGATGAACCATTGGCGGGCGAAGCGGGGCTGCCGCCCCAGTTCCGCCAGTACCGCGCCGATTTCAGTGTGCATATTCGGCATCTCGTCCATGAGCCGGCCCAACTCGCCGAGGTTGTTCCCATACCAGCCGAGGTGAGCGTTGATGAACGTGGTTTGGGGATGCTTGCGGAACATGCGGTGCTGCTCGCCGATAATCGTATCCCACGGCGGATAGCGATCCGGCGACCGCTTTCTCCCCGGCATTTCCTTCAACTCGAGCCAGCGTTCATTGTTGGCGTCCTGGGGTTGCCAGAAGGGGGCGGGGTCGGCCGTGTGAATCAGCACCGGTATCTTCAACTTGCCGGCCATGGCCCATACCGGATCGATCCGCGGATCGTCCACCGGGACGCGACCCTTGCTGTCGCGCACATCCATGCCGAGGTTCTTGTAAATCTTCAGGCCCGACGCACCGTTCCGGACGTCCTGCTCCAACTGCTTGGCCGCGCGCTTGCCCCACTGTGGGTCGTCGATTCCTTTGAAATCGAGATTGCAGAACACTACAAAGCGTTCGGGATAGCGCGATCGCGCGAAATCGACGTTCTTCTTGAGCATCTCGCCGCTGCGCCCGTCGAGGTTCACCATGGTGCGCATATTCATCGCGTCCATTTCCTTGATCAGGTTGTCCACACGTTCCGGCGTAAAGTTGCCGCGGGGATGGCCGTGGACGTCGACGAACGGGAACTTGGCCTTGGTGCGTGGGTTGGCCGGGACCACAAGGGTTGACTTCGGTTTGTACTCCTCAAACGTGATCGTCTGGCCGAAGGCAGCCACGGCCAAGGCAAGCAGCGTGGTGGGTACTACAGCGCGCATAGAGAAAAGGATAGTGCATCGGGCGGCCGGCTGGCGACCCAAGGCGAAAAATCAGCCACCACAGGTCAGACGAAATTGCCCTTTTGCTTCTGAAGATCGATCATGCCGGCAAGAAACTTCCGCAGGTTCTCCAGGTCGGTTGCCGCTTTCTTCAAGGCAGCGACGCTCTTACCCAGCGACTTCTTCTTGAATGGGTTCCAGGTCTTCGCTTTCTCCGTGCAAAAGGCGTCGAAGTTCTTGATGATGACTTGCGCCTGCTCAATGCTGAACGCCGCTTCTACCACGGTCTTGGCGAACTTGTTCTTGTAGTCGTCCAACTCCTTGCTGGCGCGTTCGAAGCTGGCGCCGGCCTTCTTCAGGTCGGGGTCAGTCTTCGCCAGTTCGGCGAAGGTCTTGGTGGGCGCCAATTTCATCTTTGGTTCAATGACGCTGAGCGCCTTGTCCATGCCATCCCGGCTGCCGTCGATGCCGATCATGAACTGCTGGCACCGGTTGACATCGATATCGGCTTTTTTCATGGCCTCGAGGAGGCTCTTCGTGTACGCCTTCGACCTCTGTCCCACCTGTCATTTCCCTTTCTTTCGCTTACTCGTCCGTCGATTCGAGTTCCTTGGATTCCGACTCGATCGCTTTGCCGACCGCAGAGGTCGACTGCCTGACCGTCGCAAGCTTGCCGATGGCGTCTTTATTGGCCTTTTTGCCCGCATCGTTAGCCGATTTCAACTTCTGAATGTCGGCGTATTTGAGGCTGTCGAGTTTCATTCGGTTACTCCCTTGCGGTATGTGTTGGCCTCTTGCGAGGTCAGTCTCTTGTCAAAACAAATCGCAACTCCAACTCTTCGCCCGCGCTTCCGAGAAAACGAGGGAACGTCAGGAAGAGCTCCGGAGCGGCGTCGCGCAATGTCCACAGTCCGACGACGGTCTTCCCGTCGACACGCCGCAACTCGGGCATCGCTTGACCGGCTCCAATCTCGACGCCGGCCCGGAATCGGACCTGCATTCCGCTACCGCCGAACTCGGCCTGGAAAACCTCGGGATTAGCCTGGTTCAACAGGCTCACGTTCGGCGCGGACAGAAACACGAGCGTCCCTCTCCAGGTCCCTTCGAGTTCAGCCAGGGTGGGCGGACGCGTCTCGCCGTGCGTCATCAGCAGCCGGTGATCGTCGATGGCCATCTTCTCGTATGGGTAGTTCTGCCGCGCCATGACGAAGGTGGAAAACTCGATGCCGTTGGGGAACTCTCCGAGATGCATTACGCCGATGGCATTCTCATCGTCGATCACCTTAATCGCGTCGTAGACGATCCGATAGGGGTGGTTTGAGTACCGGAGCAGAAGCACCCGGTCGCCTTTCCGGAAGTACCGGCGGTTGTTGTCGGGATATTCGACTTCGCGGACCTCCGGAATGCCGGGCAGGGCGTGAAGTTCGTAGTTCACGACATAGCCGTGCAGCACTCCGTCTTCGATCCGGTCGAATCTCTTCCAGAAACTGCCGCCCGCGAACGCGGCGCCCAACCGCTGCACATCGCCACCGAGCGCGGCCATCCGCAGCCGCTCTTCCCAGCCCAGCAGGTTGTCCATGGCGAACGAGCCCTTCCAGTACGCGTCGCGATAGATGCGGCGTTTCTCGAAATCGATTCTGACGCCGCCGCGGTTCGCCAGTTCAACGAGTGGCCGCGTTTCGGTCTCACGGAGAACCGACTGCAATTCCGCCGTCGGCCGTGTGCTGAAGTGGTCGGGAGTATCGGCGCCGCGCGCCACCTCCGCGCGGACATCGGTCCGCAGCGCGCCGGCATCGAGCGACGTGGGATCGTACTCCTGCTGGACGAACCGTGCGGTGAGCCCCAGAAAAGCCAGACGTGCGCGGGTCTTCAACTCGGGATCGTTCGTGCCCTTCACCCGGAACGACAGCAGGAAATCGGCCAGATTGCCTACCGCCGCGGCGTTCTCGAGCGCGCGGAAGTGCAGCCGCCCGCTCCCTATCCCGTGCTCGCCGTCCCGCACCTTTACATGCAAGGTCGTGTAGTCCTCCAGAACCTCCGCGATACCGCGAACGCTACCGCCCGCGTCCTTCTGCATGTATTTGCGGCCTTCGAACACCAGGCGCTTGCCGCCCGCGTTGAAGGTCAGGTGGTAGGCGATCTCCGCCTCGCCCGTCGCCTCATTGATACGCAGGTACTCCAAGCGGCTTTGGCGCTCGTCAATCGCGAACGTGCCTACTCCAACGTCCGGCAGCGACGCGAACGTCAGCGATCCGGAGCACTTCGCCTCATGGGCGCTGTCGGCAAGGAAGTTTGCGAGGTCCGGAATCTCAATGGCCAGATCCGCACTGCACACCGCGCCCTCGAAGACGCCTTCCATGCGCTCCTCGAACGTAATGCCCAGTCCGTCCGGCAGCCGC
>JAEUQD010000966.1 GCA_016789925.1 Bryobacterales bacterium
AACCCGACATCGTCCTGATCGACGAAGTGCTGGCCGTGGGCGACGAAAGCTTCGCCAGGAAGTCCTATTTCCGGATGCGCAAGCTGATCGACAGCGGTTCCCTCGTGGTGCTGGTGAAGCATAGTCTCGGGCAAGTTGAGCAACTCTGCAATCGCGCGATTCTGTTGTCGGGCGGGAAGGTCAGGGCCGACGGGATGCCACGCGATGTGATCGCCGCCTATCAGGACTCGTTGCGCGTGGGGGCCGCATGAAATTGAACGATATCGAACGGTCGTTACGGTCGCAGTTGGGGCTGCCGGAGCCGCGCCCGAGCGGAGCACGGGTCGAGCGTCCCACGCACGACCTGGAAGGGCTCTACCGCCTGCTGATCGATCTGCGTCACGAGGCGGAACTCGTCGGCAAGATCCCCGTAGGCTATCCACGGTATGTCGATGTTGTTATGCGTGTCATTCATGCGCTGCTGCCCTGGTACACGCGGCCCATCGAGCGGTTTTCCGGGATTGCCTCGCGAACTGTTTCGGAACTGACCGAACAGGTGGCCCAACTGATTCGCGAACAGGAACTCAACCAGCGGCGGATCCGCGAAATGGAGATCGAGATTCAAGACCTGCGCGCCCGATTGGAGAATCGATAAGGCGGCATGCAGGTCAAGATCCTTACCAATGCCCTGATCTATGGCGATGCCGTCAGCCTGCATTGCCTGCTGTTGAAGCAGCACTGCCGCGACTTGGGGATCGAGGCTGAAATCTATGCCGGCGGCTTTGATGAGCGGTTGGGCTCGAAACTTCGCGCGCCGTCCCCCGAACATCTTCTGGAAGGCGTTGAACCCGGCGACCTTCTCCTCCACCAGTTCTTCCTCGACACGGATTTGATCAGTTTCGTCGAGCGCTTTCCGGGCCGTCGAGTGATGATGTATCACAACATCACGCCGTCGAAGTACTTCCCGCCGGAGGATCCGGTGTGGGAGATGTGCGACCGTGGCCGCCGTCTGCTGGCGACGATTGCTCCGTTGTACGACTACGCGGTGGGCATGAGCGACTACAGCCGCCGCGAGTTGGAATCGGTGGGCTTCACAAAGACCGGGGTGTTCCCCCTGCTCATCGATGCCGGGCGTCTGCTCAAGGCCGAACCTCGCCCCGACATCGCCCGCCGCCGTGACCCCGAACGCACCACCTTCGTGTTTCTGGGCCGCGTCTCGCCGAACAAGAAGGTCGAAGACCTGCCGCGATTTCTCGAAGCCTATCGAAAGCTGGACCCCAAGGCGCGGCTGGTGGCGATCGGCGACAAAGAGCAGAGCCCCAAGTACACACAACTCGTCGAAAGCGCCGCCCGCAAGGCGGGGCTCAGTCTTGATGACGATTTCATTCTCACCGGGAAGGTGAGCGAAGAGGAAGTGCGGGGATGGTTCGCCACCGGCGACGCCTACGTCAGCCTCAGCGAACACGAAGGCTTCTGCGCCCCGTTGATTGAAGCGATGGCGTTGGGGTTGCCCGCCTTTGCGTTCGATGCCGGCGCGTCGGCGGAGACGCTGGCCAACGCCGAGACGACGTTCACCACGAACGATCCAGCGGTGATGGCCGCCCAGGCTCACGCGGTGCTTTCGAACGCCGAAAGGCGCGCCGCCGTGCTGGCCGCGCAAGCTCAGCGTCTGGAGCAGTTCTCGCCCGAGGCCCAGCGCCGCAACCTCGCCCAGTTCTTTGAGCAGGTGAGCACGTGGCCGCTGCGCGAGGCCTACCGCCCCACAGTCAGCGTCGTCATTAATACGTACAATCGTGCCCCGTACCTGGAACGCGCGCTGCACTCTCTTCGCCAGCAGACCTATCGCAACTTCGAAGTCGTTGTAGTGAACGGCCCGTCCACCGACGATACCGAGCAGCGCCTGGAGAAGTTCAAAGACGAGATCCGCATCGCGCGCACGGCCCAGCGCGTGATCTGCGTCTCGCGTAACGAAGGTATCCAGGAGGCCCGCGGCGAACTGGTAGCCTTCCTCGACGACGATGCCGTGCCCCAAGCCACCTGGCTCGATGAACTGGTGTGCGCATTCCAGGATCCGAAAGTGGGCGCGGTCGGCGGCATGGTCTACCGATGGCGCGGGCATGATATCGAGTTCCGCAATGGGGTGCTGGACCGCCTGGGGCTCGTGGACTGGCTGCGCGAGCAACCGGGCCTCGAGTTCGACTGGTCGCGCGGATACCTCAATACGGTCTCGGGCAACAACTGCATCTTTCGCCGCTCAGCACTCGAGGAAATCCGCGGCTTTGACGAAGAGATCGAGTATTATCACGACGAAGCCGACATCGTGATCAGGCTCGCCGCCGGCGGCTACCGCACGGTTCACCGGCCACGCGCCATTGTCTATCACGAGGCCGCGGGTTCGCACATCCGGGCGGGCAAGTATTCGCTCAACTGGTTTGTCATCGTCAAGAACACGCTCTATTGCGCGTTGAAGAATTATCCCGAGCAAGGCGCCCCGGTCGATATGGCCGCGCCGGAATTGAAAGCCTGCGAGCCTGTCCCGCAAGACCGCAAGCTGACGCGCTTTCAGGGCACGCGCAAGGATTTGGCCAAAGTCGTCACCGACGAGGTGTACCGTCTGCGTGTCCGGCCGTTGTTCCAGTGGTGGCGGCAGCGCGAACTCACTCTCAGCCAGTTGATCGGGATGTACCGCGACTGCAAACGCGGCATTCGCGAAGGTCGCGCCAAAGGTCTCAGCCAGCCCGCGAAGCTCCGTACGTTCACGCGCCACAACGACGGATTGCTACTCTACCCGGCCGCGGAGACCAAGGGGCTCACCGTCTGCCTGCTGACGCAGACGCTGCCTCATCAGAGTCCGGGCGGTGTCGCCACCTACACGCTGGAATTGGCCAAAGGACTGCGCGACCTCGGCTGCGAAGTTCACCTGGTCTATCAGGGACGCACGGAAGACAGCGAATTCAAAGACGGCATCTGGTTTCACACCGCGGTCTCGCGCGAGACCGAATTCTCGCGCCAGTGGCGCGGACAGTACGGAACCGTCGCGCGCAATCTCGACTACGCCTACGGCGTGTGGCGCCGTGTCGTCGAGATCGACTCGCGTTGGGGACTCGATGTGGTCGAGTCGCCTGCCTGGGATTTCGAGGGTCTCTTCCTCGCTCACGACAATCGCCTTCCTCTCGCCGTGCGCCTGCACTCGCCGTTGTTCGAAGTGATGAAGATTCAAGGGTGGGCCCATACGGCGGACCTTG
This sequence comes from Bryobacterales bacterium, assembly GCA_016789925.1. Lineage (GTDB taxonomy): Bacteria > Acidobacteriota > Terriglobia > Bryobacterales > Bryobacteraceae > JADLDI01. The sequence goes on from JAEUQD010000966.1 coordinate 3,225, forward strand.
ACCTCTGCATTCAACTCGAAGGCAGCCTGCTCCGCCATGCCACTGCGGTGTACGGCAGCACCAACGCGATTCTCGACCTAGTGCTCCAGCACTATCAACTCCGGCCGGAAGTCACCGCCCGCATTCCGCTGGGCATCTCACTCGACGCTCAGGCCGCGCCCGCCGCGGCTGCGCGCGTCAAGAAGATCCTCTTCGTGGGCCGCCTGGAACCCCGCAAGGGAATCGACGTTCTGTTGAACGCCCTGCCGGGTGTCTTGGAGAAATCGCCCGAAGCGGTGGTCGAAATCGTGGGCCGCGAAATCGAGCAGCCGGGCAAGGTAGCCAAGTGGCTGTCGGGACATCCCGAATGGCGGCTGAGGGTGCGCGCACACGGTGAAGTGAGTGATGCTCAACTTCGGGAACTCTACTCAACCTGCGACCTGTTCGTCGCCCCATCGATCTACGAATCCTTCGGACTCATCTACCTGGAGGCCATGGCGCACGGCAAGGCCGTGATCGGCACCCATGCCGGCGGAATTCCCGAGGTGGTCGCCCACAACGAAACGGGCATTCTTGTTCCTCCTGGCGACAGCAGAGCGTTGGGCGAAGCCCTCCAGCGCCTGCTCCACGACGACGCCGAGCGCGCGCGCATGGGCGCGGCCGGCCTCGCGCGCTTCCGCGAGAAGTTCACCGCCAAGGTGATGGCCCGCAACACGCTGCCCTTCTATCAGCGGGTCGTGGAGAACTGGAAGTCTAAGGAAAAGATCGTGTTCGACGCCGAAGCCCTCGCCATGCAGCGCGGCGGCGGTGTTTCCGTGGAATGGGACGCGGCCTTCGGGTCGATGTGCCTGAAGTCGCCGAAGGGCGAACGGCAGACGTTGTGCTGGGGTCCCTATCAGGGTCTGGAGCATGGCCGCTACCGCGCGCAGTTCTGGATCCACCTCGACTACGGCGAGCCCAACTGGGTGCGTGAAGGCTGGGTATGCCGCTTCGAAGCCTTCGCCATGCAAACCGGGGTGATGGGTTTTCGCGAAGTGACCCTCGACGATGTGGGTGTCTCGCGGACCGCCGTCATCGACCTTTTCTTCGAAGTCGCCGGACCCGATGTGGCCGGCGTCGAGTATCGTGTCCTGGCATCGGGGGCGTTGGGAATGTCGTTGAGACGAATTCGCGTTTCCCGTCACGATTAGCCGGTGGATATCATGAGGGGAACGGACCGCCCCGGCACTAGGGTGGTTTCGGGTTCTGCCATGGATGGCGTTTCGGTTGTCGTGTGCTGTCAC
>JAEUQD010000978.1 GCA_016789925.1 Bryobacterales bacterium
CTTCACGTCGTCGTGCCGGTCCAGGCGCAATCCGCCGAACTGCCGCGCCGCGCCGTGACATCCCTGACACCGTTTCACGAGAATGGGGCGTACCTTCTTCTCGAAGTGTTCCAGCGTGTCGGGAGACGCAGCTTGAGCCGCAAGCGCGGCGAGGGCCAGCAAAATCATGGGTTGGACGCTTTGATCCCCCAGCCTATCATGCCCTCGCGGCGCACTGGCCGCCGTCCGTTCAAGAGGACGCCAAGAGGCGTGTATCGCACCAGCAATTGATAAGTGATCAGCGACGCTGCCATCGTCCCCGCCAGCGTCAGGGTCACCTTTGCGAGCGGGTGGACCGACCGGTTCCACAGCAGCGCCTGGATGCCCAGCACCAGCGGAATGTGCACGATGTAGACCCAGTAGGACGCATCGGCGAGGTAGCGCGCGACAGGGTGCGGCTGGCGGTAGTAGCGCAGAGCAAGACCGCCGAGCCCGAAGATCATCCACCAGCCCGCCAGCGCGGATAGGATCGCCGACGCGAACTGCCACTCCCGCGCGAGCGTGACGAAACTGGCGGCGATCGCCGCGGCGCTCCACATCGTGTTTCGCCAGGCGCGCGGCGCCCACAGTTCCTCTAGACGGTGCGCGTGCGCGTACAGCGTCCAACCTGCCGCGAAATAGAAGAAATACACCAGCCACACTTGCCAGTGGACCGGCCAGAAGAACCGCGGCGTGGCGAGCAATCCATAGGGCATTGCCGCCATGAGCGCAGCCGGACCCATCGCCAGTGCTGGCGGCGCCCAGCGGGATCGCCAAAATGCAAATGGGAGTCGCGGAACGATCGGAGCGGCTACGGCCATCACCGCGTAGAACAGCACGAGGTAATAGAGAAACCAGAAGTGCATCACGCGAACTTCCCCGCCCAACCCGATGGACCCGGGCGTCTGCTTCAGAATCCAGGCGGCGAGTACGACCGACGGCGGCCAGAACAACACCAGCGGCGCCAGAATCCGCTGGGCCCTGTTCATTAACATGCCACGCAACCCTTTGCGCCCGTATAGCAGCGCGCCAAAGAATCCTGCCAGCACATAGAACAACGGCATGCGGAAATCGTGGATCGCGATCACGAGGATGTCGGCGGTCCAGTGGCGCGCGGGGTCGGGCAGGGGCCAGTCACCGTTCGGTCGCGTGACATGCGGCACGAGGGCGTGGATGACGACGCCCAGCAGCATCATCGTCGCCCGCAAAAAGTCCAGACCGTGGTAGCGCTGTGTCAATGCCCCAGATTCTCGTACCCTAGTAGGCATGGTCAATCGCCGCGATTTTCTGGCTTCGCCTCTTCTCGTTCTGCCCGCCTGGTCCGCGAGCCCCGCCGAATCGGACTGGCGCTTTTACGGCGGGGATGCGGGCGCCTCGCGCTATTCACCCCTGGACCAGATCAAGCGCGGCAATGCCGCCAAGCTGAAACCCGCGTGGTCGCACGCTGCCGGCGACGCGCTCCAGCGCCCTGCCACGACCATCGAATGCACGCCGCTGGTAGCCGATGGCGTCATGTATCTGACCACCGCGCGAGTTCAGGTGCGGGCACTCAACGCAGCCACGGGCGAACCGCTTTGGAACTTCAATCCGCTTCAAGGGTCGCGGCGCGCGACGGGTGTCAACCGCGGGGTCACCTACTTTGAAGACGGCAAGGACAAACGCGTATTCGCCGCCATTCAGGACAAGCTCTACTCGTTGAATCCGAAAACCGGAGAACTCCTCAAGACATTCGGCGACAACGGCATCGTCGACCTCACCACTCAATTCGACCGCGATATGGGCGGCTTGAACTTCCGCGTCTCCAGCCCTGCGGTCGTCTTTGAAGACACAGTGATCGTCGGCGGCGGGGGCGGCGAAGGTCCGCGCGCCGAGGGACCAGGCCACATCCGCGGCTACGACGTCTACACCGGCAAACGCAAGTGGATCTTCCACACCATTCCGCATCCGGGCGAGTTCGGCTACAACACCTGGCCGAAAGATTCCTGGCAGCGCAATGGCGCGGCTAACAACTGGGCGGGCATGAGCATCGACCTCAAACGCGGCTGGGTATTCGTCTCCACGGGCTCAGCATCGTTCGACTTCTGGGGCGGCGACCGCCACGGCGACAACCTCTTCAGCGACTGCGTTATCGCTCTCGATGCCCGTACCGGCAAAAGGATTTGGCACTTCCAGACCGTCCACCACGATGTCTGGGATTATGACCTGCCGGCGCAGCCCGCGCTGGTCACGGTGAAGCAGGGCGGGCGCATGCGCGATGCCGTCGCTCAGGTCACCAAGACCGCGTTCCTGTTCCTGCTCGATCGCGAGACCGGCAAGCCCCTCCTCCCCATTGAGGAACGCAAGGTGCCGCCTTCCGACATCGAAGATGAGAAGCTGTCGCCGACCCAGCCTTTCCCCGTCAAGCCCAAGCCGTTTGCCCGCATCGAGGTGAACGAAGACCTCGTCACCGATATCTCTCCCGAAGCGCGCGCCTTTGCCATGAAACGCTTCAAGGAACTGCGCGGCGGCACTCCGTTCGCCCCTCCCAGTAAGCAGGGCACTATCTATTCGCCCGGAACATTGGGCGGTGCGCTCTGGGGCGGATGTGCCTTCGACCCCGCCACCAGCCGCGTCTTCGTCAACTCCAGCGAGTTACCCAGCATCACCACCATCCGCGACGCCGCGCCGGGTGAGAGTTATCGCTTCGGTATTACCGGTTACGAAAAATTCGTGGACCACGAAGGCTATCCCGGTGTGAAGCCGCCGTGGGGCCACCTCACGGCCATCGACCTCGCCTCAGGCGACTTCGTGTGGCGCGAGCCCATCGGGGAATATCCGGCCCTCGCTGCCCGCGGTCTGAAGAAGACCGGAACCTATATGCTGGGCGGCTGCATCAACACGGCCGGTGGGGTTGTGTTCATGGGCGCTACCGCCGACGAGATGTTCCGTGCCATCGATTCCGCATCGGGAGCAGTGCTGTGGGAACACAAACTTCCGGCCGGCGGTTATGCCACGCCCTGCACTTACAGCGTGGGCGGCAAACAGTTTGTGGTGATCGCCTGTGGCGGCGGCAACCGCCAGAAGACCACCTCCGGCGACCAGTTTGTGGCCTTCTCGCTATGACCTTTCCGGATGTTCAGGATCCGGCCGCGGCGCTCGATCAATTGATCGGCGACTTCCGTCGCGGCAAGAATTACCCGGCCCTGTTCGAGGCGCGTTTGATGAAAGCGCGCTTCGAGTTGGGGCTGCCTGTCATCCAGACTGAAGACTGGAGCCGCTTTCCCGATGAGCAGCGCCGCCGCTACGAGGAAGCGTTCCTGGACACGGCGCGCGAAGTAGGACAGGCGTTCTTGGACGACGGTGAGATCGAGCGCGCGTGGCCGTATTTCCGCGCCGTGGGGCAACAGCAACCGATCATCGACGCCATCGACAAGTTAGAACCCACCGAACAGGCCGAGTCCGCCATCGGTATCGCTTTTCAGGAAGGGCTGCACCCGCGGAAGGGGCTCGAACTGATCCTCGCGCGCCACGGCATGTGCCGCGCCATCACGGCGATGGGCATGTACGCCGTCGAGAAGGATCGCGAAGCCTGCATCACCCTGTTGGTCCGCGCTATCCACGATGAAGTCGTACAGCGTCTGCGCCGCGCCATCGAATCGCAGGAAGGCACAGCACCTCCGGAGAATGCGGGCATCATCAACCTCATCTCAACGCGCGATTGGCTGTTCGGCGAGTACGATACTTACGTCGACACGTCGCACGTGATGTCGGTATTGCAATACGCGCCCGAGCTTGGTGACGAGGCCACGCTCCGACTGGTCCATGAGTTGTGTGCCTATGGCCGCCGTTTATCGCCGACGATGCAACTGCGCGGCACTCCGCCGTTTGATCAACCCTTTGTCGATTACGGGCACTACGTCAGCGCGCTGCTCGGCATCGACACCGAAGACGCTCTGGCCGCCCTGCACCGCAAGGTCGAAGAAACCGATCCCGACGAAATCGGCACAGGGGCGGCTCAAATGCTCGTCCGCCTCCTGGTCCGCCTCAAGCGTTACTCTGAAGCCCTGGAGGTCTCGTTGCGCTACCTCAGCGACCACCGCGCGTCGGAGATGATGTGTCCGTCGGCCCTCGAGATCTGCCGCTTGGCCGGCGACTACGCCCGCCTGATCGAGTTAGCCAAAGACCGCGGCGACATTCTGAGCTATGTCGCCGCCAGCATCGAACGCCAGAAGCAGTTGACGCAGAGTTAGGTGCTATCCTTCTACACATGAGACGGCGGTGGTTTCCGTTGCTTCTTTCTAGCTGTCTCCTTTCACCCACCATGTTGGGTTTCGATTCGACGCTCACTGTTCCGGGCTGCTCGAAAAAACGGGGCGTGACTGTTTGGGGAATTCCGGTGCGGGTGATGACGAAGGGGCTTGTGCCGGTGGAGAGCCTGAAAGCCGACAGCTTCGTACTTCTCGAAAATGGGGTTCGAAAAGCGCTCTGCGGTGTCGTTCACGGTCGTGAGCCTTCCTCGATTGGCATCTTGTTGGATAGAAGCGGAAGCATGGGATACCGGTTCAATGGCCTCGCCCTGGCAACAGCGGGAATCAACCAGCTATTAGATACATCCAGTCCGGAGGATGAGTATTTTTTGGGTTATGCCGATGACGGTCCAACCAGGCGGCGCAGTTTTACTCGAGATCTGGGAATGATAAGATCGGGACTTCAGGGCGGCTCGAAGGGCAAGACATCTGTCGTTGACGCCGTTTTCTCGGCCCTGCAATCGATGCGTGGGGCTCATCATCTCAACCGGGCCCTGCTCGTCATCTCGGATGGCTATGACAATGCGAGTACCCGAACATTTGGGGAACTCGCCCGATTGCTTTCTGATAGCCCCATTCCTGTTTTCGTGATTGTCCCAGTTGACCCATTCAGTCGAGTCGGCAGCGGACCTTCAGTTCCAGAGACAGAACTTGCCGCGCGAACGGACCTTTCGCGTTTAGCTAACGGAAGCGGTGGCTATCTCAGAACCGTATCCAGTAAGAAGGACATGACCTTAGCCGTGACAACACTGGCTGCAACGATTCGGTCGCCGTACGTGTTGTATTTCCAGGCGACCGGCGGACACGCAGATCGGCCAGGAGAGGTGACAGTCCGGATTGAGGGCGTGAGCCCACTTCCGATTCTCCTGTTCAGAGGAGGAAGACGGCACACGCAGTGGGTGCTTCAGACCCGGAGTGACGCACCAAAGCTGATGATGACCTTCGCCGCTGTGCTCGGCGGAACTGCGTTCGCTGGAGCCACTGCACTCGGCACCAGATTCCCGAAGTCGAGAATTCGATCTTAGTTAGCTGAGCGTCAGAAACTCGATCATCGATGGACTGCCGACACCATAGAACTTGCCGGTGAACGTGAGCCGCCCCGACTTGGCATCGACCCGGAAGACGGTGATGTTGTCGCTCTGGGAATGCAGCACGTACATGTACTTCCCCGACGGGTCGAAACCGAATTGCCGGGGATAACTGCCACGGGTTAACTCGTGGCCTTTTGCCGTCATGCGGCCGGTCTTGGGATCGAGCGAGAAGATGGCGATCGAGTCGAACAGGCGGTTGGCGGTGTAGAGAAAGCGTCCATCCCGGCTCACCATGATGGTGGAGGGATAGTTCGTGCCGGCATAACCGGGAGGCAGCGTGGACAGAGTTTGCTGGATGGCGAGCGCGCCTGTTTCGCCGTTCCAGGTCATCATGTCGACTGTCGAGCCTTCTTCGTTCAGCGAATAAACAAACCGGCCGTTGGGTGCGAAGTCGATGTTGCGGGGGCCATCGCCCGGAGCGGCCTGGACGAAGGGCTGCGCATTCGGGGTGAGCACGCCAGTCTTGGGATCGATCCGATAAATGTACACGCGGTCTGTGCCTAAATCACTCACCAGCAGAAACCGGCCGCTGGGGTCGGTCCGCGCCTGGTGAGCGTGCGGGGCATCGTGGCCGCTGAGGGCAAAGCTGCCCGGCGGCGCGTTCTTGGCCGGTTGGGGTCCGAGTGGTCCCTCGATCTTCTTGACATCGACGGTGTCACCCAGGCTGCCATCGCTGTTGATGGGCAGCACGCCTGTCGTGCCGTCGCCATAGTTGGCGGTGAAAGCGAACCGCCCCTGCGGGTCAAGACCCAAGTGCGCCGGACCGGACCCGCCGGAACTCTTGACGTTGATCAGTTTCAGGTCGCCCGTCGCAGAGTCCACCGCCATTGCCGCGACCGACCCGACGCGCTTGCCCTCGAAGCGGGCGGAACTGATTGCATAGAGAAACTTCTTTGTGGGATGGAAGGCGAGCCATCCGGGACCGGGCACCTCTTTGAAGACCTTCCAAGGTGTCAGACTCCCATCGGCGGGGTTGAAATGGAACAGGTGGATGCCGTTGTCCTGCCGCTTGGACCCACCGACATAGGCCACAATGCGGCCGCCTCCCTGTGCTGCGCCCAATGCGGGCAGCATCGCTGCCGTCTTCAGTAAATCCCGCCGCGAGAACCGGTTGTGCATTTGTGAGAGGTGTTCCTTCCGAGCCGGCTCGGCTTCGAGGGTCACTCACGCCTGCCGGTCATCACCATCATACAAAGGGGCTGCGAGAGTGACTTGTGCAGCGGGTGTATTGTTGTGCCATGGAGGGGTAGATGGTTGCCGGCAGGGCGATCAGGGTGAGGCGGGACATGCGGAATTTTCGATGGCTAACGCAACCTCGGCGCCACGCTACCGACGGGCCCGGTCGAGCGCTCGTTTCACGGCGGGCGTGGGGTTGGCGATCTCGGTGGCGGATCGGATGGTGATGGTGGGGAGGGCGCCGTGTTCCTCGTGGACTCTTGCGCGGAGTTCCTCGTCTTCATTGCGGCCGCCCAGACCGGAGTAGCCGAACGAGCGGCAGAGTCTGCCGAAGAGGAAGTTGTTGAGTGGGCAACCGGCAGTCCGTTCGAGTCCGGGCATCGCTTTGTTTGGGTTCCGGAACAGGTGCACCTGGGCGAACGAGGTTCCCTGGAAGAACGTTTCGTTCAGACCTTCGGCGCCTACAGAGAGGCCAAGGTCGGCGACCTGGTGAATGAGGCGGTTGACGCCTTCCGTCGAGGTCATGTTCTCGACAAGGCAGTTGTGGAGGTTGAAGGAGTTGAGCGCGACATCGACAAACACGTCCCGAAGTTTGTACTGGCGCGCCGCTTCCTGGACTCGCGAGCAGAGGATGGAACGCCAGGTGCTCAACCCCGGGTGGATCTTGACCATGACTTTGTCGCGCCGGTGATCGAGGCGGCTGGCATTGGATTCGGGCACGCCGATGGGCCGGCTGTTGACCCAACTCCAGCCGTAGAGTTTCTTGGATTCGACGTCGCGATACTGGAAATCCCTCACGCGCGGATAGATGGGGTGGTTCGGGTCGGTCTCGACGAGGTTGAAGTGCGGCATCACGTGAAAGCCCATGTCGTGAGCGCGGGCCAGAAACGCTGCGGCACTGTCACTGGCAACGTAGGTCGGGTAGTTTTCGTCGTAGGCATCGGTGCGCCAACTGGAGAAGTGAATCAGAATTTTCCTGGGATCCGCCTTTTCCGCCAAAGCGTTCAGGATGGCGAGATCGCCCGGACACCAGGAGATCGCCATGGCGAGGGAGTGAAGCCACGGTTGGCGCCGCGCCTCTTCCTTGTCGAGTGAGTACGCTGCCCAGAGCCACTTCCGGTAGCGGTCGGCGGGAACCTTCCAGTCGCCCTGATGGACGTTGAGTCTCCAGGCGAGGCCGCCGGCGGCGAGGTTGGCGTCGAGGGGTCCGTAGGCTTCGGTATCGAGCCCGATGTGGAACGGGTCGGCTTCGCTTCCAACGTGCAGCGCCTTGTAGCGGTAACGGTCGTCTTGCGTGTGAATGGAGAATCCGCCGGAGGCGCCTTGCAGGATGGCGAGGCCCGCTTCCCAGCGATGCGGCCAGTCCCAATGGGAGGACCGGATCAGAGGATCGTCGAGGGCGAGCGAGACACCCTGGAAGAACGGCGCTACCAACTTGAGGTCGCGGCGGAGTCCGAAGAGGCGCCAGCGGCAGGCACGCACGCCCGGCCGGGAGGAGTAGGCGGAGGGCTCAAAGAGCAGGTCGCCGGAAGCGGGATCGATGGAGATGGACAGCACGCCGTCGCCGTCCCAATTCTGGAAGATCACCTCGGCGCGCAGGTCCGAGATGGGGCGGGTTTCTACTTTGCCAAACTTCTGCTCGCCCACGTCGACGGTTTCTCCGCGGCTGTAGACAAGCTGGAGCGCGTCGACTGTGGCGCGGTCGAAGCCAGCGATGTACTCATCGGAAGACGCTTTGCTCTTGAGCGAGACGAGCAACCCCTTTTCGATGCGCGCGGTCAGCGCGGGCGTTTCCGCGAGGATGGCTCCGTCGCTGTTCACTGTGAGTCGCGAGGGGCCACCGGATACCTGCGCGAGGCTTGACGAGGCGACGGCGGGCGCGACGACGGCGGCGCGGACAAGGCTGCGACGAGTAAACCGGGATTCCACTTTCATTGTTAGTCAGGATAGCAATATGCAGATAAATTGGACAGCAATACCTGTTTTTGATGCGAAGCCATGCAGCGGCGGGTGAGATAAGATATCCAGAGTTTCCGTGAAAGCCATGAAGCTCATCGCCCTCCTTCGGACCCGCGGTCGGGTCGCGGCTGCAGCATGCAGCTAGGCGTCGAAGCGGTCGCAGCGCTGCGCCGCAAGGTCTGGTGGCGAATCCTGCCGCTGGTCATCCTCCTCTACCTCGCCGCTTATCTGGACCGCGCCAACGTTGGGTTCGCCAAACTGCGGATGGCCAGCGATCTCAAGTTCTCAGAGGAGGTGTTCGGGCTTGGAATCGGCATCTTCTTCCTGGGCTATTTGATTCTCGAGATCCCCGGTGCGCTGCTGGTGGAGCGTTGGAGTGCGCGGAAGTGGTTCGCGCGTATTCTGATCACCTGGGGCCTGATCTCCGCGGCCACCGCGTTCGTGCGAACGCCCATGGAGTTCTACGTGGCGCGCTTTCTGCTGGGCGTGGCGGAAGCCGGGTTCTTCCCGGGCATCATCGTGTACTTCACGCATTGGTTCCCACTGCGCGACCGCGGGCGCGCCATGTCGGGGTTGATCGTCGCGGTGCCTTTCAGTCTCGCCATCGGGGCTCCGCTCTCGGCGCTGCTGCTGGAAGTGAACTGGCTGGGTCTGGCCGGTTGGAAATGGATGTTCATTCTGGAAGGTCTGCCCGCCACGGCGCTCGGCATCGTCACGCTGTTCTACCTGACCGACCGGCCGCGTCACGCCAAGTGGCTGACGCCCGAGGAGCGCGACTATCTCGAAGGGACACTAGCGGCCGAGGCTCGCGCCAAGGAATCCGTACAAAAGGTCAGTGTCAGCCAGGCGCTGCGCCTGCCGACGGTGTGGCTGTTGGCGCTGGGCATCTTCGCCACCAACACGGGAGGGTATGCGCTCGGCTTCTGGCTGCCGACGACGGTGAAGAGCTTGTCGGGAGGATCGGACCGATATGCGCTGTTCTTCAGTGGCCTCTACTATCTGTGCGGTCTGGTCGGCGTGCTCTATTCGGGCTATTCGTCGGACCGTACGGGAGACCGCAAGTGGCATTGTGTCGCCGGACAGGTAGCCGCCGCGTGCTTCCTTGCCTTGAGCGCCGCATCGGGCACGTCGTTCGGCTTCGCCATGACGTCGCTGTGCTTTACGGGTCTGGTCGCTTACTCCTGGCCCCCGCCGTTTTGGGCGCTGCCGACGCTGACGCTGACGGCGTCGGCCGCAGCGGCGAGCATCGGGTTCATCAACATCTTCGCCAATCTCGCCGGTTATCTCGGCAACCATATCATTGGCTGGATGCGCCACTGTGGGGCCACCGACAGCGCTTGTCTGTTCTTCCTGGCCGGCTGCTATCTGGTTGGCGGCCTCATCGTCAGCTTTGTCAGAGTTCCTAAGAAATCACACTAATCCCATGCCATCCACTCTCTTCGATCTATCCGGAAAAGTAGCCGTAGTCAGCGGAGCGGCGCGCGGTCTTGGCCGTGCCATGTCGCTGGCGCTGGCTGAAGCGGGCGCCGATCTACTGCTTGTCGACCTCAATGGCGACGGCGCCCTGGAGACCGCATCCACCATCGCGGAAATGGGCCGGCGCGCCGTCGTGGCCGTGAACGACACTTCCGATCCCAAACAGGTACGTGAGTTGTTCCAGCGGCTGGACAGTGAGTTCGGCCGCATCGACTTTTTGGGGAATGTCGCCGGGGACGCCATCATCAAGCCTCCGGAAGAGATCACGCTGGAAGAGGTGGAACAGGTGTGGCGGAACCTGGTGCTCGGGCGCTTTTGCGCCTGCCAGGAGGCGGGACGTCGCATGTTAGCCGCCGGAAGGGGCGGCAGCATCGTCAACATCGGATCGCTGGCCAGCATTACCGCGCTGGGCCGCGGACACACGGCTTACAGCATGGCGATGGGCGCGGTGGCGCAGATGACGCGCGAACTCAGCACGGAATGGTCGAGCGCTGGCATTCGTGTGAACGCGATTCTTCCAGCACAGGTTGTGAACCCATCGCTCGAAGAGCGCATGGCCGCGAATCCCCGCCTGCGCGACCAGTATCTCAGCGGGATCCCGACGGGCCGGCTGGGTCATCCGGACGACATCAAGGGCTTGGCGGTGTTCCTCGCATCGGATTCGTCGAAATGGATTACCGGGGCGCTGATTCCGATGGATGGCGGCAATCTCGCGATGAATGCGGGCGGATCGGTGCGTCACAGTGCGGGGAAAAAGGCATGACGGCGGAGACGCGCTATCTCTACCGGACGATGCAGTTGATTCGCGTCTGCGAGG